>CALLYN010000846.1 GCA_937858455.1 uncultured Kouleothrix sp. | reverse complement strand
AGTACGGTGACAAGGGCGCGGCCGTGCTGTACCTGCAGAAGGCGCTGGACGTACAGCCGCAGACCGGGTTCTTCGGCCCGATCACCGAGTCCTTCGTCAAGGCGTTGCAGACGGCGGCGAAACTGCCCGTCTCCGGCATCGTGGACGCGGCGACCTGGAAGAAGGTCGGCAAGGTCAGCTTCACCAAGCCCGCTCCTGTCACGACACCGACGGTCGGCACCACAACGCTGCCTGCGCCGAGCAACGCCACCGCTGCCGAGGTCTTGCGGATCGCCGCCTCACAGGCCGGCGTTCCCTACGTGGCCACCGGCAACTCGCCGTCGACCGGCTTCAACTGCAGCTCCTATACCCAGTGGGTATTCGAGCAGGTCGGAATGAACCTCGGCGGCGCCTACACCGTCTGGCAGTACAACAACTCCCGCCACATCTCGGCCGAGCAGGCCAAGCCCGGCGACCTGGTGTTCTTCCACAACTTCGCCAACGACTTCATCGGTCACGTGGGCATCTACGCGGGCAACGGCATGATGTGGCACGCCCCGCGGACCGGTCGCGTCGTGAGTCTCGAGAAGGTCTACACGGACCAGGTGTACTACGGCCGGGTGCTCAACCAGTAGTAAGGGATCATGACCGTTCCCACATCACCGCAGGCCCTGTCCGTCTTCGCCCCGGGATGCCTGACCGGGCGATCTGCGCTGGTGACCGGCGGCGGTTCCGGCATCGGCCGGGCCAGCGCACACCTGCTCGCGCGGCTGGGCCTGATCGCCGACGGCGCGACCAGCGATAGCGCTGCGCTGGCAGGCGCCGACCGGTACCTTCAGGCCGACGTGGCGGGCCACTCGTCACGGGCGCTCCTCGACGGCCTGGAGGTCGCCAGCGCGGCGTATCGGGCCAGCCAGGAGCGCCGCTATGCCCACGTGGCGCAGGCGCTTGGCCAGGCGCTGTGGCAGCGCCGGCAGGCGCACGGGTCGTGGTTCCCCGAAACCTTCGCCGCCGACCGCCACAACCTTTCGGCGATCTGGGGTGTTGGCGCAGTCGCCCACGCCCTGCTCAGGCTCGAGCATCCACGCCAGATTCAATCGATCCGGCTGGTCGGGTAAGCACGCAGGAGGCTATTGAAGTGCACCAGGAAATCGCAGAAATGCTCCCCGCCCCGGCGATGGTGGCCAGCGTAGCCCCATCGCCGCGCGCGAACATCTACGATCCGTCACAGCTTATTCTCTCGTTTCACCGCGAGGTGAAGATCGCCGAGGAGGCCGAGGAGGTCAAGGTTCACCTGCCGGCGGCCACGCAAACATTGCGCGGCGCCACGCCCGGCATGCGCGCCGTGCTACGCTCACTGGTTGCCGACGGCGCGCGCCAGGATGAGCTGGCTGATCTGCTGCTTTCGCTCGACGGGCAGGTGTCGCTGGCCGGGCTGTACTACCGGATCGAGCAGTGGAAAGCGTGGAAAGTGCTCCGCTACACGCTCGCCGATCGCGAGCGCCGGCTGCTGACGATCGAGCCGATGTCGCCGAAGTTCCAGCTCAAGGCCGGGCCGATCGAGCCCGACGCGGGCTACGCCCTCTCGCGCTTCGCCTTTTGCCGCCGCCTGCGCAACCAGATAGTGCTTGAGTCGCCGCTGTGCCACGCCCGCGTGCTGCTGGAGGGCGACGCAGGCGCGGCGCTGATCGGCGCGCTGGCACTGCCACGCTCGGCCCGCGAGCTAAGCAGCCACGCCGGCCTGCCCGAGGACATTGCGCTGACGGCCGTGAGCCTGCTCGCGCAGCTGTCGCTGGCTGTGCCGGCGAATGAAGACGGCACGACGCAGGAAGACCACGACGATACGCTGCAGCAGTGGAATTTCCACGACCTGCTGTTCCACTCGCGCAGCCGCGTCGGCCGCCACGATTACCCATTCGGCGCCAACTACCGCTTCTTCGGCAAGATCCCGTCGCAGCCGGCCGTCAAGCCGCAGATGTCGGGCGACGTCGTCGGCCTGTATCGGCCCGATCTCGACGCGCTCATGCAGCACGATCTGCCATTCACGCACGTGCTGGAAACGCGCCGCTCGGTGCGCGACTATGCCGACCCGCCAATCTCGCTGCAGCAGATCGGCGAATTTCTCTACCGCACCGCCCGCGTGCGCTACCTGATCGAGCCATTCTCAAGCCCCGGCATGATCTACCAGGCCAGCAGCCGCCCATACCCAGGCGGCGGCGCGGGCTACGAGCTGGAGCTGTACCTGACGGTCAATACCTGCGATGGTCTGCCCTCGGGGATCTACCACTACGACCCGCTCGAGCATCAGCTGTGCAGGCTCGCCCCGCGCAACGCGCATGTCGAGGCCCTGCTCGACGGCGCCTCGATCTCGGCCGCGCGGCTGTGCGTGCCGCAGGTGCTGATCACCTTTGCGGCGCGATTTCAGCGCATGGGCTGGAAGTACGACGGCATGGCCTACGCGGCGACGCTCAAAAATGTCGGCGTGATGTACCAGACGATGTACCTGGTGGCCACGGCGATGGCTATCGCGCCCTGCGGCTTGGGCAGCGGCAACTCCGACCTGCTTGCCCAGGCCGCGGGCCTCGATTACCTCAAGGAGTCGTCGGTTGGCGAATTTATGTTGGGCAGCCGCGCAAGCTAGGAAGGAGCAAGAGCATCGACCGTCTTGGATCGCGCTAATTCGTCCGAGCCAGCTAAGTTCCACCAACAATTCACCACCACTGGAACGACTTTTCACCCTCATCAAGGAGCCAAAAGATGAATCCCGACCAGAACCAGCTTCAGGAGTTCACGAAACAGTATGGCCAGGTGATTGCCAAAGCGTGGGCCGACGACGACTTCAAGGCGCGCCTGCTGGCCGACCCCGCCAGCGTGCTGAAGGCCGAGGGCATTGCGGTGCCCGACGGGGTTGAGCTGCGCGCGGTTGAAAATACCGACAGCGTGATGTACCTCACCCTGCCGCCAAAGCCGAGCGAGGATCTGTCTGACGAGCAGCTCAACCAGCTCGCCGGCGGCGGCACTGCCAGCAGCACCGGCACCGCAGGCACGTTTGGCACGCTCTGCGGCACCATCATGACTGTCGGCTCGGTTGGAACCGCTAGCTCGTTTGGTTAGAAACCAGCCTTTGAAACGAAAGGAAGCACACCCAATGGATCAGGATCAGCTGCAGGAGTACGCCAAGCAATACGGGCAGGTGGTTGCCAAGGCCTGGGCCGACGACGACTTCAAGGCGCGCCTGCTGGCCGACCCCGCCAGCGTGCTGGCCGAGGCCGGGCTCGCGCCGCCAGCCGGCGTGGAGGTGCGCGCCGTCGAGAACACCAGCAATGTTGTGTACCTTACCATCCCTTCCAAGCCCTCCGACGAGCTATCGGACGAGCAGCTCAACCAGGTTGCCGGCGGCCTGACGGCCGGCTCGGCTGGAAGCATCTCGTGCCTTGGCTCGTTCGGATCCTGCTTCGGCACGGCCTCGAGCGCCGGCACCGTTGGTACCGCCAGTTAATGTTTATATGGCTTACGCAGTTGGCGAGCTCAGCCTTCGGCAGAGCGGTACCGAATTCCGTAGAGGTGTCCATTTTCCGCGCACAGCGCGGAAAATGGACACACGATGATCAAACAGTACCGTGCTGCCGCAGGCACTATGCACGGCTTCGGGAAGCCGAACCGCGCAACTGCGTAAGCCCTAGTTTAAAGGAGCACTCAGTTGGACATGAACCAGGAGCAACTCCAGGAGTACGCCAAGCAGTTCGGGCAGGTGGTGGCCAAAGCCTGGGCCGACGACGAGTTCAAGGCGCGCTTTCTGGCCGACCCCGCCAGTGTGCTCACCGAACAGGGCATCGCTGTGCCGGCGGGTTTGGAGGTGCGGGCTGTCGAGAACACCAGCAATGTTGTATACATCACCCTGCCGCCCAAGCCCAGCGACGAGCTCTCCGACGAGCAGCTCAACCAGGTTGCCGGCGGCACGACCGCTGGATCGGCGGGCTGCCTGTCGTCGGTCAGCAGCATTTGCACCTCGTTCGGCAGCATCATGAGTGCGGGCACGATCAGCACCGCGAGTTAAGCTCTTGATAGTAAGGAGTAGCAGGTGGAATCCAAACGAGAGCAGTTCCAGGAGTATACGAAGCTGTCGGGGCAGGTGCTGGCCAAGGCCTGGGCCGACGAGGAATTTAAGGCACGCTTGCTCGCCGATCCCGCAGCGGTATTGCGCGAGGAGGGCCTGCCGATCCCGCAGGGCATCGAGGTGCGCGCGGTCGAGAATACCGACACGGTGATGTACCTCACCATCCCGCCCAAGCCCGGCGAGGAGCTATCGGACGAGCAGCTCAACCAGGTGGTCGGCGGCGACACCGCCAGCACCGCCGGCACCATGGGCACGGTCTCGACTCTGCCGTGCTCGACGCTTGGCACGGCGGGCAGTATTGCGACCGCCAGCACCATCTAAATATCGCGCTCGTACCGTGGCAATCCGGCATCAGACAGCCTCTGAGAAACTGTCTGAACAGGGAAGTGCGAGGGGCATAGCCCCTCGCGCACCCCTTTTCTAACCCCAACAACGGCGACGGCCCAAACCAAGACGTAGCATGGCGAGGAGTGCAGATGTTCCGCAAGGAAGCCCTGGATCGTCTATCGTCCCTTGAAGAGCTGGACGAGCTGATGCGCGTGACGACACCGCGGAGCTGGCTTGCGCTGCTCGCGCTCGGCAGCCTGCTGGTGGTGGCGCTGCTCTGGGGCCTGTTTACCACCATTCCAACCACCATCGCAGGCCGAGGGTCGCTGACTGCCGCCGCTGGCAATGCCGCCGAGCTGCAGGCGACGGTGTATGTCGGCATCGACGATGGCCGGCAGATCCAGCCGGGCATGCCCGTGAAGCTGGCGCTGGCGCGCGCGCCGAAAGAGCAGTGGGGCGTGCTGCTCGGCACCGTCACGGCGGTCGCCGATGTGCCCTCCGACCAGGAGGGCATGCGCGGCAGCCTCGGCAACGATGCCTATGCCCAGGCGCTGGCGGGCGCCGGCCTGATCGTTCCGGTGCAGGTGCAATTCGTCCGCGACCCGGCCACCCCCAGCGGCTACAAGTGGTCGTCGCCGCAGGGGCCGCCGATGCCGTTGCAGAAGGGCATGCTGTGCCAGGGCACGATCACGATCAACGAGCAGCGCGCGATCAGCCTGATGCTCCGCTAGCCCGCGCGACACGCGCCGGCGTTTTTTGCCCTTGGCAGCGGTACTTTGTGTGCGGTCTTCCGCGCGGAGCGCGGACAAGCGCACGCAGATAAGCGAAAGTGCCGCGCAGGCGATGAACAACACTGGAGAGCAACCCCATGAGCGCACCAGCAGGCGCCAAAGAGAAACCGCCGGCCGCGCGGCGCGCCGCCCGCCCGCAGCGCGCCAGAACGCCAACCGTGCTGCAGATGGAAGCAGTCGAGTGTGGCGCCGCGTCGCTGGGCATTATTCTCGGCTACCATGGCCGCGTCGTGCCGCTTGAAGAGCTGCGGGTCGCCTGCGGCGTGTCGCGCGATGGCAGCAAGGCCGGCAATATCGTCAAGGCGGCGCGCAGTTACGGGCTTGCCGCCAAGGGCCTGCGCAAAGATATGGCCAGCGTGCGCGCCGTGCCGGCGCCGTTTATCGCCTTCTGGAACTTCAACCATTTCCTGGTGGTCGAAGGCTTTGAGAAAGACAAAGTCTACCTGAACGACCCAGCGCGCGGCCCGCGCGTCGCCAGCCTCGAAGAGTTCGACCGATCATTCACCGGCGTGGTGCTGGTGTTCGAGCCAGAGCCTAGCT
Organism: uncultured Kouleothrix sp.; assembly: GCA_937858455.1. Lineage (GTDB taxonomy): Bacteria > Chloroflexota > Chloroflexia > Chloroflexales > Roseiflexaceae > Kouleothrix. Next base: position 6,046 of record CALLYN010000846.1, on the reverse strand, counting down.
TTGTGAAAGGCGGAACCCGGCCCAGCGTCGTGCAGGCGCTCGGGCGGCGCCTCCGCGGCTCGCGCGAGGCGGTGCTGTACGTGGTGCTGGTGAGCCTGGCGCTGGTGCTGCTCGGCCTGGTCATTCCGGGCTTTACGCAGATCTTCATCGACCAATACCTGGTCGGGCGCCTGGCGAGCTGGCTGCAGCCGCTGCTGCTGGCGATGATCGTGACCGCAGCGCTGCTGGGCGTCTTCACCTGGCTTCGGCAGCGATACCTGCTGCGCCTTGAGGCGAAGCTCGCGCTGACCTCGGCGAGCACGTTTTTCTGGCATGTGCTGAACCTGCCGATCGTCTTTTTCACCCAGCGCTCGTCCGGCGAGATCAGCAACCGCGTCGCGCTGAACGATAAGGTGGCGCAGCTGCTTTCGGGCGACCTGGCCACCAACTTGCTCGGCGTCGTGCTCGTGGTGATATACGTCGGGCTGATGCTGCGCTACGATGTGGTGCTCACGCTTCTGGCGGTCGCGATCGCGATCGTCAACCTTGTGGCGCTGCGCTATGTGGCGCGCAAGCGCACCGACCAGAACCAGCGCTTGCTTCAGCAGCGCGGCCAGATGATGGGCACGGCCTTTAACGGCTTGCAGTCGATCGAGTCGCTCAAGGCCAGCGGCACCGAGTCCGATTTCTTCGCCCGCATCTCGGGCTACCTCGCCAAGTCGGTCAACGCCGAGCAAGACCTCGGGCTCTCGACGCAGGTTCTGGCGGCTGTTCCGCCGCTGCTGACGGCGATCAATACCGCCGCCATTCTGGTTATCGGCGGCCTGCGCGTCATCGACGGCCAGCTCAGTATCGGCGTGCTGGCGGCCTTTCAGGTGCTGATGCTCGCCTTCATGACCCCGATCACCCAGATGGTCAGCCTGGGCGCGAAAATGCAGGAGGCCGCCGGCGATATGGCCCGGCTCGACGACGTGCTGCGCTACCCGGCCGAGCACCACGCGCTGGCCGAGCTGAATGTGCCCGGCGCGGCCACCACCAAGCTCACCGGCTACCTTGAGCTGCACAACATCAGCTTCGGCTACAGCCAGCTCGAGCCGCCGCTGGTCGAGCAGTTCAGCCTGACGCTCAAGCCCGGCTCGCGCGTCGCGCTGGTCGGCGGCACCGGCAGCGGCAAGTCGACGATCGCGAAGCTGGTGACGGGCCTGTACGCGCCGTGGAGCGGCGAGGTGCTGTTCGATGGCCAGCCGCGCAGCGCCACGCCCCACGCGCGGATCGTCAACTCGCTGGCGATCGTCGATCAGGATATCGCGCTGTTCGAGGGCACGATCAAAGACAACCTGACGCTATGGGATACGACCATCTCTGAGACCAATATCGTGCAGGCCGCCAAAGACGCCTGCATCCACGAGGAAATCTCCGATCGGCCCGGCGGCTATAGCTTTCAGGTCGAAGAGAACGGCCGCAACTTCAGCGGCGGCCAGCGCCAGCGGCTCGAGATCGCCCGCGCGCTGGTTGGCAACCCGTCGATCCTGGTGCTGGACGAAGCCACCAGCGCGCTCGACCCGATCACCGAGCAGCGGATCGACGATAACCTGCGGCGGCGCGGCTGCACCTGCTTGATTATCGCCCACCGCCTCAGCACCATTCGCGATTGCGACGAGATCATCGTGCTCGATCGCGGCAAGGTGGTGCAGCGCGGCACGCATATGCAAATGCAGCGCGTCGACGGGCCATACCGCCGCCTGATGATGGCCGACCAGACGTCGAAGCCGAAGTCGTACCTGGAGATGCTATAACGATGACCGACTCACAGCCGGCCCAGGGTGCGAGCGACAGCGCCACGGGGCTCGAGCTATTTTTGCTCGCCCTGCGCTACAAAGAAGGCCAGCTGCTTTCTTTGGAGGCGAACAACCCGTTTCTGCTCGACGACCCCGCAACCTGCTACATCGTGTATACCGGCAAGGTCGACGTGTTCGCCGTTCGCCTGCGCGCCGGGCAGTTTATTGCGCCGCGCCGGCACATGCTGCGCGCCGAGGTCGGCGACCTGCTGTTTGGCTTCGAGCGCTCGGAGGACGGCCAGGGCGTGGGCCTGCTGGCAAGCGGTGTTCCGGGCACCAAGGTTTTGCGGCTGAAGCACACCCGGCTGCGCCAGCTTGCCGGCGAAATCGAATATCAGGCAGTGCTCAGCGCGCTGCTCGACCGCTGGGTCAACAATCTTTCGCGCGCGGTCGCTCGCGATGTCCCGCCGAAAGATGTGATCCATCTCGACGCGGGCAAGCCAACTGCGCTCAAGCTCCACAATTCGGTCATGCCCAGGCACGGCGTGCTGTGGATCAAGCACCTGGCCGGCAGCTCGCAGTGGATGGGGCGCGACGATCTGCCGCCGCTCGGCGGCGAGGGCTACATCCCGCTGTCGGTGTATACCTGGGCGCGGGCGGCGCAGCCCGGCCAGGTCGCCGCGCTCGGCACAGCGCCCTTGCTCGAGCAGAACAACGTGTGGGCCGGCCTGGCCGATTTCCATAGCCTTATGCTGCTGGCGCTGACGCGCAATGTGCTGGTGGAAGAAACCAGCGAGCGCGAGCGGCTCCAGCGAAAGGCCGACTCGCAAGCCCTGGTGATTGAAAACGCCGTTGCCCAGATCGCATCGCTGCTGGAGCCGCAGGCCGCCACGCCATTCGCGCGCCAGCCCGGCCCGCTGAACGACCCGCTACTCGCCGCATGCCAGCTGGTCGGCCAGGCGCTGCGGATCGAGATCCGCCCGCCGGCCGGCTCGCAGGCCAGCCGCAGCCAGCAGAGCGCGATCCGGCAGATCGCGAAAGCTTCGAATATTCGTGTCAGGCAGGTCACGCTTGCGGGCGAATGGTGGCGCGACGACAACGGCCCGCTGGTCGCTCTGGTGGAGGCGACCGGGCGGCCGGTCGCGCTCCTGCAGACCACGCCGCGCAGCTATATGCTGCACGACCCGACCACCCAGGCCAGCACGCCGGTGACGCCGCAGGTTGCCGCGTCGCTCGCCACGAGCTGCTATACGTTCTACCGCACGCTGCCGCGCACCATGCTATCGCTCTGGGATCTGCTTGGCTTTGGCGCGCGCCAAAGCCGCGACGATCTGCTTATGGTTGTGGGCATGGGCCTGGCGGCGGGCCTGCTGGCTATGGTTGTGCCGATCGCGACAGGCGTGATCTTCGATCGGCTGATCCCCGAGTCGCAGCGCGGCCAGCTGCTGATCATCGGCCTGGTGCTGCTGGCCATCGCGCTATCGACCATGCTGTTTCAAATAACGCGCAGCATTGCGATGCTGCGTATCGAGGGCAAGATCACCGGCGCGCTCCAGGCGGCGCTGTGGGACCGGCTGCTGAGCCTGCCGGTGCCGTTCTTCCGCAACTATTCGGCAGGCGATCTTGGGCTGCGGGTCATGGGCATCACCGCAATCCAGCAGGTCATATCCGGCCCGGTGATCACGTCGATCCTGTCGGGGGTGTTCTCGGTATTCAATCTGCTGCTGCTGTTCTTCTACGACCGCGTGCTGGCGGTTGTGGCCACCGCGCTGGTGCTGATCGCGGTGTTTGCCACCACGCTGGCGGGCTATCTTCAGGTGCGCTACCAGCGCGAGCTGACCGAGATCGAAGGGCGGATCTCGGGGACCGTGCTCCAGTTCCTCAACGGGATCGCGAAATTTCGCGTCGCCGGCGCGCAGCATCACGCCTTCGCCACGTGGGTCAACCAGTTCAGCCAGCAGCGCAGGCTTGCCTACCGGGCGCGCAATGTCGCGAATGGCCTGGCGGTCTTTAACGCCGTCTACCCCGTGATCACCTCGCTGGTGATTTTTGCGACGGTTGCGGCCTCGATCGAGCGCGGGCTGTCGACCGGCCAGTTTCTGGCGTTCAACGCGGCGTTTGCCCAGCTTCTGGCGGCCGCGCTGCAGCTCAGCGGCGCCTTTATCGCCATTCTGACGATTGTGCCGATCTACGAGCGCGCCAAGCCGATTCTCCAGACGATCCCCGAGGTCACGCAGGCGAAAGCCGACCCCGGCACGCTGGCAGGCGCGCTCGAAATCAATCACGTCTCATTTCGCTACAAAGAGCATGGCCCGTTGGTGCTGAAGGATATTTCCCTGCAGATACAGGCCGGCCAGTTCGTGGCGCTGGTCGGCCCCTCCGGCTCGGGCAAGTCGAGCCTGCTGCGCCTGCTTTTGGGGTTTGAAACCCCCGAGACCGGGGCGATCTACTACGACGGCCAGGATCTGAATGGCCTCGACCTCGAAAGCGTGCGGCAGCAGATTGGCGTGGTGCTGCAAAACGGCAGGCTGATGAGCGGCTTGCTGCTTCAAAATATCATCGGCGCGTCGCTGCTCACGGTCGACGATGCCTGGGAAGCGGCGCGCATGGCCGGGCTCGATGAGGATATCAAGCGCATGCCAATGGGCATGTTTACTGTGATAAGCGAGGGCGCCGGCACGCTATCGGGCGGCCAGCGGCAGCGCTTGATGATCGCCCGCGCGATTGCTAACAAGCCGCGCATCATTATTTTCGACGAGGCCACCAGCGCCCTCGATAACCGCACCCAGGAGATTGTCAGCCAGAGCCTTGAAACGCTGCAGGCAACCCGGATTGTGATCGCGCACAGACTGAGCACGATCAGCAATGCCGACAAGATCTTTGTGATTGACGAGGGGCGGATCGTTCAGACCGGCACATACAATGAGCTGATCGCTCAGCCGGGGCTGTTTGCCGAGCTGGCCAGGCGCCAGACGATCTAGTGCCAGGCGCGGCAGGCGGCAGCGCCGCCGCTGCCGGGCTAGCGCGCGCCCAGGCGGGCCGCGCTGTCGCGCACCGAGCCGGCGATCAAGTCGGCATAGAACTGCGCGCCGCTCGGCCGCAGGTGAATGCCGTCGCGCCAGAACAGCTCGGGCCGGTTGGCGGTGGCGCCGTGCCAGTCGACGAGCAGCGCGTTGGGGTAGCGCTGCACGCCGTCGGCGATAACGGCGTTGTTCGGCGCCTCCCAGCGGCGTGGCACCTTGACGTTTACAAACACCACCTGGCGCACATCGGCCAGCAGCTGCATCATGGCGTCGAACTGGCCCTGGCTGAACGGCCCATTGTTGCCGATGTGAATGATCACCACATCGCCAAGCCGGCCGGCGTCGTGGCGCTCTTGCAGGAGCTTGAGCGCCGCAGCGGCCTGCCGCCCGCGCACCGCGTCGACGTCGATCTGGGCTATCAGGCTGCCGAGCGGCTTGACCGCGCCGGCCATCACCGAGTCGCCGATCGCGACGACGCTGCCGAGCGCAGCCGGCGTGGCGGCCAGCGTAGGGGCTGGCGCTGGCGTGGCGGCCTGCGCGCTGGCCTGGCGGTACGTGCTCACCAGGGTTGGCGCCTCGAGCATGAACCCGTGCGCGAGGTCGGCCGGTGGTGTGGCGGTGGCCTCTGCGGCGTTGCCCGCAGGCGGTGGCGCCGGGGTGGCATCTTCGGCGGCGGGAGCCGCCTGGCCAAGCGGCGTTGGGGTGGCGTCGGCAAGGTAAGCTGGCGCTGCCGGCGGCTGGGCGTTCACAACCGCGCGCCCGAGCAGCACGCACATCCCCATGAACACCGCCGCGCCAGCCAGCCAGCGCATGCCCAGCTGCCAGCGCAGCGCGCCACGCGCGGCCACAAACCGCCGCCACGCGCGCGCCACCGCCCCGGTGCGAAATGGCGTCTCGATCAGCCGGTACGATAGCTCGGCCAGCAGCGCGGCGATCGCGAAGCGTAGCCCCAGCAGCGGCAGCCCGGTCAGGTCGACATCGAGCTGCGCGCGAGTGACCATGAAAACGGGCCAGTGCCACAGGTACAGGCTGTACGAGCGCAGCCCCAGCCAGCGCAGCGGTGGCGCGCTCAGCAGGCGCGGCAGCAGCCCGGCGCGCGGCCGCGCCACCGCCGCGATCGCCACGGTTGTGGCCAGCGCCACGCACAGTAGCCCGCCCTGGTACAAGAACGACTGAAACTCGTTGATCGTCGCGAACCAGTAGATCAGCAGCGCCAGCGCGCCAGCGCCGGCTAGGTCGGCCAGCGCCGCGAGCCGCAGGCCCGAC
>CALLYN010000845.1 GCA_937858455.1 uncultured Kouleothrix sp. | reverse complement strand
CGTGGGCCTTCCCCGAGCTGGCGGGCGAGCCCGGCGGCGCCATCTTCGCGGCGCGCGGGCTTGGCCACCCGCTGCTGCCGCCGGATGTGCGCGTCGACAACGACGTGGCGATCGGCCCGCCCGGCCGATTCTTGCTCGTCACTGGCTCGAATATGTCGGGCAAGAGCACGCTGCTGCGCGCGGTGGGGCTGAACGTGGCGCTGGCCCAGGCTGGCGCGCCGGTGTGCGCGGCGGCGCTGCGGCTGGCGCCGGTGGCGCTGGCCACCAGCATGCGCGTGCAGGACTCGCTGGAGCAGGGGGTCTCGTACTTCATGGCCGAGCTGCGTCGGCTGAAAGAGGTGATCGACGCGGCCGAGCGCGAGCGCGCCGCCGGCCAGCGCACGCCTCTGTTTCTGCTCGACGAGATCCTGCACGGCACCAACAGCGCCGAGCGCCAGGTCGCCGCGCGCCGGGTGATCCTGCGGCTGCTCGCGCTTGGCGCGACCGGCGCCGTGTCAACCCACGACCTGGCGCTGGCCGATGCGCCCGACCTGTCTCGCGCCAGCGAGCTGGCGCACTTCGCCGAGCAGTTCGCGCGCGAGCCTGGCGGCCTGGTGATGCGCTTCGACTACCTGCTGCGCCCGGGCATTGCCACCAGCACCAACGCCCTTGCGCTTATGGAGATGCTGGGTCTGCCGGGCGCCGACGAAACAACCGGCGTGTAGGCAGCGCTGCGCTGTGCAGGCAGCATCAGCCCGCGTCGCGGGCAGTCTTTTCAAGAAAGATGCCTTGCACTGCTTGCTCACAGACTTCGTTATAGCTTACGCAGGCAGAGCGCGGAAAAACTGTACACAAATGGCTGATTACCATGCTGCCGCAGGCAACGCCGACGCATTGCTGGAGCCGAACAAGGCAGCTGCCTAAGCCCTATTCGTATAGCTCGTGTCGTTAAGCAACAGGGAGGCTGGTATGCTCGTTCTGGTGGTATCGATCGACATTCTACCCGAACACACCGACGAATTCATCGCCGCGACACTCGAAAACGCGCGCGGCTCGCGCACCGAGCCGGGCAACCTGCGCTTCGATGTGCTGCGCGCCGAAGACGACCCCAACCACTTTACGCTGTACGAGGTGTACGCCTCGGACGAGGCGCTGGCGGCGCATCGCGAGTCGCCACACTACCAGCGCTGGGCTGCGGCGGCGGTGCCCTGGATGGCCCGGCCGCGCACGCGCGTGATCTCGCGGACGCTGTTCTTCGGCGACGCGGCGAGCTAGCCCCGATACTTTTCAAATGCAGGACTTACGCGGTCGCTGCGATATCGGCTTGTTCTGCCTGCGACAGCAGGGTACTTCGCTTTCTTTTGCGCTGAGATGTTGGCGCTTTGCGCCAACATCTCAGCAGCATCCATGAAAAAGTACCGCTCTGCCGAAGGCAAAAACGCGCACCGCGTACGTCCTGTCAAATAGCCACGAAGACTCGAAGACGCGAAGCATGTGTGGCCTCCAGTCGCTTTCGAGGTTCTGTGTCTTTGTGGGAACCTTCCGCTCGTGTGAATGCGGGCCTGCGTCAGCTGAGAATAAGGAGCATCTATGCGCTACGAATTTGCCACCGCCGGCCGGATCATCGTCGGGCCGGGCACGTCGAGCGAGCTGCCCGAGCTGGCGCGCGCGTTTGGCGGGCGCGCGCTGCTGGTGCAGGGGCGCGGCG
>CALLYN010000844.1 GCA_937858455.1 uncultured Kouleothrix sp. | reverse complement strand
GCAGGCGCTCAACAAGCGCAACGGCGGTACCTTCAGCCAGGACGACATCGCGCTGTTCGAGACGCTCGCCAGCCAGGCCGCCACGGTGCTGCAGGTCGCGCGGCTCAACGACGACACCTACCGGCTGTTTATGGGCGTGATCAAAGTGGTGGCCGGCGCGATCGACGCCAAAGACCCGTACACCCAGGGCCACTCACAGCGCGTCTCGGAGTTCTCGGTGGCGATCGCCGAGGAGCTGGGCCTCTCGCGCAAGGCGGTCAACCACGTGCGGATCGGTGGCATCCTGCACGATGTCGGCAAGATCGGCGTGCCCGACGCCATTCTTAAGAAAAACAGCGGCCTCAGCGCCGACGAGTTTGAAGAGATCAAGAAGCACCCCGAGAAGGGCTTCGAGATCATGCGCCAGGAAGAGCTGCGCTGGCTCTTGCGCGAAGAGCTGCCGGCGCTGCTCGAGCACCACGAGCGCCCCGACGGCCGCGGCTACCCGCACCAGCTCACGGCGAATCAGATCAGCCTGATCGGCAAGATTGTGCACGTGGCCGATGTGTTCGACGCGCTCACCAGCGACCGGCCCTACCACGCCGGCCGCACCGTCGAGCTGGCCGCCGAGATCCTGCAGCGCGGCGCCGGCGCCGAGTTCGATCGTGAGTGTGTCGAGGCGCTGCTGCGCGCCCGGCAAAATGGAAAGGTATTGACCCAGCGAGAGCGGAGCCAGGAGCAGGAAGGCAAACACCCACCATCTGCCTCGCCCGCCCCTGAAGCCTGACTGCTGGGCTCGCACATCATACTATGAAACCAATCGTAGCAATCGTCGGCCGGCCAAATGTCGGCAAGTCGACCTTTTTCAACCGGCTGATCGGCCAGCGCAAGGCGATCGTCGAAGACCTGCCGGGCACCACGCGCGACCGGCTGTACGGCGACAGCGACTGGAACGGCCGCGTGTTTACCGTCGTCGATACCGCCGGCCTGCTGTTCGAAGAAGAGGACGAGTCGGCGCCGCTGGTCGAGATCGCCCGGCGCGTGCGCGAGCAGGCCGAGATGGCGATCGCCGAGGCCGACGTGATCGTCTTCATGGTCGACGCGATCGAGGGCCTGACCACCGCCGACAGCGACGTGGCCGAGGTGCTGCGCGGCACCTACAAGCCGGTGATCCTGGCGGCCAACAAGGCCGACAACCAGGAGCGCGCGCTTAACGCCGTCGAGTTCTACGCGCTTAACCTGGGCGAGCCGATCCCCATGAGCGCCTACCACGGCATCGGCACCGGCGATGTGCTCGACCGCGTGGCCGAGCTGCTGCCGGTGGTGGAAGAAGAGGACGCCGAGGCCGCCGTCAAGGTGGCGATCGTCGGCCGCCCGAATGTCGGCAAGTCGTCGCTGCTGAACCGCCTGCTGGGCCAGGAGCGCAGCGTGGTGAGCGCGGTGCCCGGCACCACCCGCGATAGCATCGACACGCCGATCGAGTATGGCGGCAGCCAGATGCTGCTGATCGACACCGCCGGCATCCGGCGGCGCGGCAAGGTCGAGCGCGGCATCGAGCGCTACAGCGTCATGCGCGCGCTGCGCGCCGTTGAGCGCGCCGACGTGGCGCTGCTGCTGATCGACGCCGAAGAAGGCGTGACTGCGCAGGATACCCACGTGGCCGGCATGATCCTCGAGCAGCTCAAGGGCGTGGCTATTCTGGTGAACAAGTGGGACCTGATCATCAAAGACAACGAGACCTTCAACGCCTTCACTCGCCACGTGCGCGACCAGTTTAACTTCATCCCCTACGCGCCGCTGCTGTTCATCTCGGCCAAAGACGGCCAGCGCGTCGACAAAGTGCTGCCGCTGGCGCTCGAGATCGCCCAGGAGCGCCAGCGCCGCATTTCAACCTCCGAGCTCAACACGCTGCTGCGCGAGGCCGCCTACGACCACCCGCCCACGGCGGTGCACAAAGGCGCGCACCTGCGGATCTACTACGCCACCCAGCCGCAGGTGGCGCCGCCGGTGTTTCTGTTCTTCGCGAACAACGCAGACGAGATCCACTGGGGCTACGCGCGCTACCTCGAGAACCGCATCCGCGAGAAGTATGGCTTCACCGGCACGCCGATCAAGATCGTCTTCCGCAGCCGCGACGAGAAAGACGAGAAGGACGGCAAAGACGCCAAGAAGCGCGCGCGCTGAGCCGCCGTGGAATATGCCCGTGCTGTGGCGGGCGCCGCAACAATGTCTCAGCGCCGCATACCTGATAGCGCTGGTTACCCTTTACACTTTCTCTCGCGCATGCCAGCCGGGCTGTTAAGATTTACGCTGGCGTGCGCGGCTGGCCTTTCCCCACTTACCCCATTGTGGGCGCACATGCGTTTTGTGAAATCTAACGGGTGGATCATGGCAGCCGGCAAGACCTGGCCGCCATTGATCCTACTGTCCTCTGCGCCACTATTACTATTTACAGATAGGACTGGACAGCATGGCATCGGTATGCTATGATAATAAAGCATTACACCTTATTGCCCGCTGCCCCAGTCTGACGGCGGAACAGCGAATGTTGTGACGGCTAGGAGCGTGCCGATGGATCTCGATCTGGGTAGCAAGCGTGCCAGAAAGCTGATCCGCGATCATGATCTCACCGAAGAAGAGATCTTGCAGATCGTCGCTTCGGCGCGGATCAATCTTGCCACGTTCGATCCCGAGTATCGCACCAATGTAACCCAGATAGCCGAAGATCTCAACAAGAGCCGCCCGACGATCTATGGATGGGCCGATCGCGCCCTGGCAGCGACGATCCACTCCCTGCGCAATATTCGAACCGGCCGCCCACCCAAAGAGCGTGAGCGCAGCAACGGCACCGAGATCTAATTGCGCCCCGCGCCTCCGAGGTAGCTGAATGCATGGTGTATAATACGCCCGGTGGGGCGTCCTGTTGGCTTGGGCAATACTCTCTTGTGCTGGCGGCATGGTGTCGGCCTGTGTGCTATAATGACGCGCTTACTATCCGATCGGGCCTGTTGGCGCCACCCACATGATAAAGGTAGGGCTCCATGGATCCACAGCTCACGAGTCAGATCGTACCAATCGAGGAGATTCGCCAGATCGAAGAATGCCTGGCGCGCTTGGTCGAGGACACCAGCGGCAACTATGTGCTGCTGCTCGACAAAAGCGGCCAGGTGATCGCCAGCCAGGGCGACGCGAACCGCCAGGATATCACCGCGCTGGGCGCGCTGATCGCCGGTACGTTTGCTTCGTCGCGCGAGGTGGCCAAGCTGCTGCGCGAGAAGGACTTCCGCAGCATGTTTACGCAGGGCGTGCGCGACAACATCTTCCTCGCACTGGTCGAAGATCAGTGGATCCTGTGCATTATCTTCAACAAGGGCACGCATATCGGCCTGGTGAAAGTGCTGACGAAAAAGGCCACCGACGCGCTGGCGCAGGTGCTCGAGCGCGTCCGCGAGACGCACAAGGCCCGCGAGGATGTGCTCGGCTCGTCGTTCCGAACATCGATGGAAGACACGATCGACCTGCTATTCCGCGACTGAGCGGCGGTGCCGGGCGCCGCGCTCGAAACCGATAGGCCGCGCCATGGCGGCTACTCCTGGTGTGCGAGAGGATGTATGGCCCTGATCAATGTTGCAACGCGTGAGATACACTGCAAGGTGGTGTACTACGGCCCAGGCATGGGCGGCAAAACCAGCAACCTGCAGTATATCCACACGCAAGTTCCGAAAGAAGCGAAGGGCGATCTGCTCTCGATCGCAACCGAGACCGAGCGTACGCTGTTCTTCGACTTTCTGCCGCTCGACTTGGGCACGGTTGGCCCGAAGGATCGCAAGTTCCAGGTGCGCTTTCACCTGTACACGGTGCCCGGCCAGGTGCTGTACGAGCGCACGCGCACCGCAGTGCTGAATGGCGCCGACGGCGTGGTGTTCGTGGCCGACTCGCAGCGCTCGAAGATGGAAGAGAACCTGAAAAGCCTGCGCGAGCTGGCCAATAATATTACCAAGAATCTGGGTAAGAATTTTCGCGAGTTCCCGATCGTGCTGCAGTATAATAAGCGCGACCTGAAGAACATTGCGACAATCGAAGAGCTCGATCGCTACCTCAACCCGCCGGCCGTCAATCTGGGCTGGCAGCGCTTCCCGGCGGTGGCCTACACCGGCGAGGGCGTGCTCGATACGCTCAAGGCGATTAGCAAGCTGGTGATTAGCAAGCTGTAGCACGCGGGCGCTGGCAGGCCGGGCGCCTGCATTTGATACCAATTTCGGCTGAGGACTCGACGGTTTTCTGCTGCACCACGCGGCGCCGCGGAAAACATACGTCATCAAGCGAGCTTGGTATGAGAAGATCATGGCACTGCAAGGCGATCTGAGCGATTTCTCGCTTGTCGATATTATTCAGCTGCTGGACCTGAGCAATAAGACCGGCGCGGTGTATATTCAGGGCCAGCGCGGCAAGCAGCAGCTCGAAGGCTGGCTGTACTTCCGCGATGGCCGGATCAGCGGCGCCAAGCTTGGCAGCCTGCCACCGCTCGAGGCCGCCTATACCTTCTTCACGTTCACCTCTGGCCCGTTTCGCTTCCACGACGATATCCAGCCCGACGCGCCGACGATCACGCAGAGCAACGAGATGCTGATCATGGAAGGGCTGATGCACCAGGAGGCGTGGGCCAAGATCCAGGATTACGCCCCTTCGCTGAGCATGGTGCCCCAGCTGGTTACCAACCCCACCTCTACCGGCAGCGAGATCAACCTTGAGGCCGACGAGTGGCGCGTGCTCACTATGGTGAACGCGCGCAATACCGTGGCCCAGATCGCCCAGCGTAGCGGCCTGGGCGAAATGCGCACCTGCGAGATCATCGCGCAGCTGCTGGCCAGCGGCCTGGTGCAGAAGCGCGAGGTGAACCTCGCCGAGACGCTGTTCCCCGAGCTCGACCGGATCGTCGTCGGCGCACTGGGCGCGCCCGGCCAGGCGCTGCTGCACGACGCGTATGGCCGCGCGAATATCCAGAGCTGGAGCCACGTCGTACCCGAGCAGGTCGACGCCGCGCTGAATGCGTTTGAGGTTACTGCGGCACGCGCCTTCGGCCAGGAGCGCGCCGCCCAGGTGCTGCGCGACTTGCGGGCGCACGCCCAGCAGGTGCTCAGCAGTATGTAGCCAGCAATGCTGCTGCGCTGTTGATGATCGCGACTTCGCCCCGTCGCCGTGGGTGGAGTCGCGATTTGTGTGGATGTAAGGAGTTGTTGTGCGCGCCCTGATCAGTGTTTCCGATAAGCGCGGCCTGGCGCCATTCGCGGCCGGGCTGGCGTCGCTTGGTGTCGAAATCTTTTCTACCGGCAATACCGCCCGCAGCCTGGCCGAGGCCGGCGTGGCGGTGCGCTCGGTCAGCTCGCTCACCGGTTTTCCCGAGATCCTCGACGGCCGCGTCAAGACGCTGCACCCGGCTGTGCACGGCGGCATCCTGGCCCGGCGCGACCGGCCCGAGCACATGGCGGCGCTGGCCGAGCACGGCCTCGGCCCGATCGACCTGGTGGTGGTGAACCTGTACCCGTTTGCCGCGACGATCGCGCGCCCCGGCGTGGCCTTCGCCGAGGCGATCGAGCAGATCGACGTGGGCGGCCCGGCGATGGTGCGCGCCGCCGCCAAGAACCACGAGCATGTGCTGGTGGTGGTGCGCCCCGACGACTACGACGCCATCCTGGCGGCATTGCGTGCCGGCGGCGCAGGCCCCGAGCTGCGCCGCGCGCTTGCGGCCCGCGCTTTCGCCCACACCGCCGCCTACGACGCCGCGATCGCCGGCTACCTCGCCGGCGAGCCGTTCCCCGCGACGCTGCCGCTGGCGTTTACCAAGGCGCAGGATCTGCGCTACGGCGAGAACCCGCACCAGGCCGCCGCGCTGTACGGCGACTTCGGCCGCTACTTCGAGCAGCTGCACGGCAAAGAGCTCTCGTATATCAACATCCTCGATATCGCCGCCGTGCAGGAGCTGATCGAAGAGTTCCCCGCCGGCGAGGGCGCGGCGCTGGCGATTGTGAAGCACACCAACCCGTGCGGGGTTGGCCTCGGCGCCACGCCGCTCGAGGCCTGGGAGCGTGCCTTCGCCACCGACCGTGAGGCGCCGTTCGGCGGCATAATCGCGCTGAACCAGCCGCTCGACCTGGCGCTGGCCCGCGCGATCGACGAGATCTTTAGCGAGATCATCATCGCGCCGGCGTTCGAGCCGGAGGCGCTTGAGCTGCTGGTGCGCAAGAAGAACCGGCGGCTCATGCGCGCGCTCGCGCCGGTGGCGGCCGAAACGCGGCCGCTGCTGCACAGCG
>CALLYN010000843.1 GCA_937858455.1 uncultured Kouleothrix sp. | reverse complement strand
AGTGGATACTTGGAGGGACGAAGTCCCTCCAAACCACCCTTTTCAAACAGCTTCTAAGAAATTTGGGCGGCGAAGCCGCCCCAAACCCCCACCAAAGTGTAAATAATCAAGCGAATTTGGCATTACCCAGACTCTCCCTCGCTCAGCACCTGGCGCGTCACGGCGCGCGCGGCTGCCTCGTGCTCGCTGCGCCAGCGCTGCTCGCGCGCCGACCTGACGATCAGATCGCGCACTTCCTCGGGCGAGTCGCAGAGCACCAGCAGGTTCAGGTCGGCCTCGGCGATCTTGCCGCCCGCCAGCATTGTGTCGCGCAGCCAGCCGATCAGGCCCTGCCAGTAGGCCGAGCCGAACAGGATGACTGGGAAATCTTGCACCTTGCCGGTCTGGATCAGCGTCAGCGCCTCGAACAGCTCGTCCATGGTGCCGAAGCCGCCGGGGAAGATCACGAACGCCTGCGCGTACTTCACGAACATCATCTTGCGCACAAAAAAGTAGCGGAACTCGATCGCGATATCGACAAACGCGTTCACGCCTTGCTCGAACGGCAGCTCGATATTCAGGCCCACCGACTTCGCGCCGGCCTGGCGCGCGCCGTGGTTGCCGGCCTCCATGATCCCCGGCCCGCCGCCGGTGATGATCGTGAAGCCGGACTCGCCCAGCAGCCGCGCGGTGGTTTCGGCTGCGGCGTACATCGCGTCGCCCTCGCGGATGCGCGCCGAGCCGAAGATTGTCACCGCCTGGCCCAGCCCGGCCAGCGCGTCGAAGCCCTCGACAAACTCGCCCATGATCCTGAACACGCGCCACGGGTCGGAGTGCGTGAAATCCGGCTCGGCGCGCGGGCTCGCCAGCAGCCGCTCGTCCTCGGTCTGCTTGCCGCTGATCACCGCGCGGTTGAGCGATCGGTGGGCGTGCTTGCGCTGCGACTGGCCGCGCCGCCGGTCTTTGTTGGCCATTGAGTGCTCGCTTTCGATTGTGCGCATTGTTGCGTCATGTGCTGCAGCGTGGCGGGAATGCAAGCCGAGCCAGCCCGTGCGCCGCGCCTGCCCGGCCCATTTTGCCTGGCAGCAGCGGCACATCCGCCCGACGACCGACTTGACATCTGCAAGACGCGTGCTATGATTTTTGGCAATAGTATTATATCGATCCCGACGACGAGGATATGTCCCCTGGCCACAGCCATCAGGGAGGCCGCGCCACCGACTGCGAGCGCGGCCGGCCACGATCCAGGGCGATACCACCTCCGAGCCGCCGCCCGAACACCAGAGTAAGGCGGCGCGGCCTGCCACCGTTACACGGCCCCAAGGTTGAAGGTTGAAGATCGCCGATCGAGCGCGCTCGGTTGGCAATCTGCAGCCCGCAATAAAGTTTGGGTGGAACCACGAAGCATACCTTCGTCCCGAGCATGGGGCGAGGGTTTTTTGTTTGAGGAACACAGCCATGAGCTACCGACAAGAGCGCTACCGCCGCCGGCGCGGCAACGGCTGCCTGCTAGCGCTGGTGATCCTAGTGTGGGGCCTGCTGATCGCCGGCCTGTTGTACTACTTCCTGCTGCGCCCGCAGGTCAGCCGCTTCCTGGGCAGCCAGATCGGCGACGAGCTGCGCGGCAACCCCAACGGCCAGCTCGAGCAGACGGCCGTGCAGGGCGCGGCCAGCACACTGCCGACGGCGATCGCCGCGCTGCCCTCGGGCGAGCTGCACATCAGCGAGGGCCAGGCCAACGACTTCCTGGCCGCGCGCGCCGGCCAGCTTAAGCCGCTCGACAGTGTGACCGTGCGCTTTGTGCCTGGCCAGGTGCAGGCCGACCTCAAGGCGCTCGGCACTACCAGCACTGCCAAGCTCGGCCTGGCCGTACAGAACGGCCGGATCATCGCCGTCGACCCGCAGCTCGACGGCCCGCTTGGCCGGGTGGTGTCGCTGCCGAGCCTCACCGGCGCGCTTGAGCGCCAGCTGAACGACCAGCTGGCCCTGCAGGGCCGCCGCATCACCGACGTGCGCGTCGACCAGGGCGAGATCGTGATCACAACCGAGTAACCGCGCACGATGCGCTTGAATTCTAACCAGAACGCCAACATCGAC
>CALLYN010000842.1 GCA_937858455.1 uncultured Kouleothrix sp. | reverse complement strand
CGATCCGGCGGGCGGCGGGGCGCTGGCGTCGACGGTGTTGACCTGGATGGCGCGCAGCGTGGGCAGAGCGCCGCCGGGCGCGGGCGTGTAGTGTGCGCGCACCTGCCACAGCTGGGCGCTGCCGCCTACCGCGATCGTCTGGCTCCAGGCGACATCCGGGCCATCGGCCTCGCTCCACAGGTCGTCGTTCTCCTCCACCGCCACCCAGTCGGTCCAGCTAGCGCCATCGCCCAAGGCGCGCACCTCGAGCTCAATGGCGGCGCCTTCGGGCACGCTGGCCTCGCGGCGCAGCAGCATATGCGTGAACGGGCGCGCGGCGGCCATTGGCGGCGAAAGGTAGTCGGCGGCCGCGGCTGTGCGCGCGTCGGGGCCGGGAAGATCGGGGCCCAGGCCCGGCGTCAGCAGCACCTGGTCGGGCACGCCGCGGTTGGGGTCGTCCTGGGCGCGCGAGAACCTGGCAGGCGCCAGGTACAGAGCGCAGAGCGCGATAGCAAACAGTGTGATGAAAAGTAGCCGCTGGCGCATGGGTGGATCTCCTCAGGGAACAGCGCGAATCGGGAAGGAGAGCGATCTTTTAGCTCTTATAGTACCTACCCCAAAAATGACAAAGCTGAGATCCAGCTGATAGATTCATGAAGATGGCGAGCCGCCGCGCGCCCGCCGTGGTACAATAGCCGATACCAAAGAGCTAAACGCAGGCTGGCCGCTGTAACCGAACTGTCATGGTTCGCAGCCGAAATGGTACAATTCGGCCAGTACGTACTGATCGGGAATACCATGCCTGAGCCTTCAGCCGAGCTTACCATTCTGGCGCTCGAAACATCGTGCGACGAGACGGCCGCGGCGATCGTGCGCGGCGGGCGCACGATCGTGGCGAATATCGTGGCCTCGCAGATCGACATTCACCGGCGCTATGGCGGGGTCGTGCCCGAGGTGGCGTCGCGCCAGCACGTGCTGGCGATCCCTGCGGTGGTCGAGGCGGCGCTGGCGCAGCTGCCGGGCGGCTGGGATGCGGTTGGCGCGGTGGCTGCCACGTATGGGCCGGGGCTGGCGGGCGCGCTGCTCACCGGCCTCAACGCGGCCAAGGCGATCGCCTGGGCGCGCGAGCTGCCGTTCGTGGGGGTGAACCATATCGAGGCGCATATCTATGCAAACTGGCTGGCGGGCGGAAAGCACGATGCGGGAGCCGCAGGCGCCACTCCCTCAGCTCCCGCGCCGCAACCTCCAGCCCCCGAGCCGCAGTTCCCGCTGGTAGCGCTGGTGGTGTCGGGCGGGCACACGCTGCTGGCGCTGCTCGAGGGCCACGGGCGCTACCGGCTGCTGGGGCAGACGCGCGACGACGCGGCGGGCGAGGCGTTCGACAAAGCGGCGCGGATCATGGGCCTTGGCTTCCCCGGCGGGCCGGCGATACAGCAGGCCGCCGCGCAGGCGCCTGGCGGCGTAACGCTGCCACGCGCGTGGCTGCGCGACAGCTACGATTTCTCGTTTAGCGGGCTGAAGACGGCGGTGCTGCACCAGATCCAGGGCCATCAGAACCGCGAGGCGCGCGTGGCCACCAAGAACCTTCCGCAGCGCAAAAGCCCCGCCGACGCGCCGGCCCCGCCGACCACAGCCGCGCCGCGCCCGCCGGAGCGGCACATCGCGCAGCTAGCGTATGCCTTTCAAGAGTCGGTGGTGGATGTGCTGGTGACCAAAACCGTCGACGCGGCGCGCGCCCACGGCGCCACCGAGATCTTGCTGGCCGGCGGTGTCGCGGCGAACACCCGGCTGCGCGCCGAGCTGGCGCGCCGCGCGCACATACCGGTGCGCTGCCCGCCGATCGCGCTCTGCACCGACAACGCCGCCATGATTGCGGCGGCGGCATTCTACCGCTTCGAGGAAGGCCGCCAGAACGGCTGGGATCTCGACGTGCGGCCAAACCTGCCGCTTGGCTTCGCGTAGTGCGGCGGCTTGACCTGATGCGCGCTGAGCAGCGGCGACTTGCGGGCTACCCGGAGGTGCGCTTGCGCGGTGCCGACGGCTTGCGTGGCTCGCCGGCGATCTTGTCAAGCCGCGCCTCAATCTCGTCGAGCCGCAAATCGAGCTGGTTCAGCCGGTCGCTAATGCTCGTGACGTCGGTGCGGGTCGGCATGTTGAGCTGCACCAGCACCTGGGTCATGCTCTGCTCGAGCATCTGCTGAACAATCGCCGGCGGCGACTGGCCCATCCAGTTTTCGAGCATGGCGCCGCGCATCGCCGGCAGCATGCCCAGCGGGTCGAGCCAGCCGGCGAAGTTTGGCGCCAGGCCGCGCGCCTCGGCCATGCTGGCAAGGCCCTGGCGCATCACCGCCTCGAGCATCTGGCGTAGCGGCGCGGAGCTTGCCAGGTAGCTATCGAGCAGCGCGCGCATGCTCGCGGCATAGGTTTCCGACTGAACGAACTCGGCCATCATGCTATCGACAAGCTTGCGGAATGGCGCCGAGCCGGCCAGGTAGCTATCGATCAGCGCGCCGGCCGCACGCGTGTACTCTTCGGTATTCATCACCCGCAGCATCGCCGCCGTCCAGGCCTCAATGCTGGCGGCCTGCATGCCAAACAGCATGCCGGCCGGGTCGAAGATACTTGGTTCGTTGTCTTTCGCAGCCATATCGTCCTCGCTCGCGGCCGCCCTGCGTGTATTCTTCGGGCGGCTCGGCGGCATGCTACCACAGATCAGTTACAGGGCCTACGCGGTGCGCGTTTTGCCTTCGGCAGAGCGGTACTTTTTCATGGATGGTGCTG
>CALLYN010000841.1 GCA_937858455.1 uncultured Kouleothrix sp. | reverse complement strand
AACGCCGCCACGCCCTCGGCGTATTCGGCGCCCGCGCCGGCCACCTGCTGAAGCTCGGCCTCGTATTCGAGCACGCGCTCGAGCGTGGCGTCCTGGGCCAGCGCGAAGCCGCGCTTGATCAGCCCGAGGGCGCCGGTTGGGCCGCCGGCCAGGCGCTCGGCCAGCTGGCGCACCGCGCCGGGGAATTCCTCGGCCGTGGCCACCACATTCACCATGCCATAGCTGTGGGCTGTGGTCGCGTCGAGCGTGCCGCCGAGCATGCACAGCTCGAGCGCGCGCGCGTAGCCGATCAGACGCGGCAGCAGGTAGGTCATGCCGGTGTCGGGCACCAGGCCGATGTTCGCGAACGCCGCCACGAAGCGCGCGCCAGCCGCCGCCACGCGCATGTCGCAGGCCAGCGCGAGACTCATACCAGCGCCGGCGGCCACGCCATTCACCGCCGCCAGCACCGGTTTGGGCAGTGCCTGGAGCTTCAGCGCCAGCTGGTTGTAGCGCTCGCGCAGCAGCGCGCCAAAATCGACATCGGGCGGCAGGTCGTTGAGATCCTGGCCGCTGCAAAACGCCTTGCCTGCGCCGCTGATCACCAGGCAGCGCGCCGCCGGGTCGGCCTCGGCGCGCGCCAGTGCGTCCATCAGCTCGGCGTGCATCTGCCGGGTGAATGCGTTGTAGGCCCGCGGCCGGTTGAGTGTAATCGTCGCGACGCCAGCCGAGAGATCGTACAGAACTGTTGGCTCGTCGGTCATAGTTGCCTCGCTACAGTGGTTTGAATTGCTCGAATGGCTGCTGGCAGTCGCGGCAGTGGCCGATCGCGCGGCACAGCGTAGGCCCAAAGGCGCTCTCGAGCGTGGTGTGGCGCGAGCCGCAGTGCGGGCAGCGCGCGGGCTCGATCAGCGGGATGAGTGTGCTGCCGGGGACGCCGGGCGGCGCAATTCCGGCGCTAGCCAGGGCCGCGCGCCCAGCGGCGCTGATCCGCTCGGTGCTCCAGCGCACCTCGCGCGCAAGCTCGACGCGTGCCTCGAGGCCGAGCTGCTCCAGGCGCGCGCGGATCTGGTCGCGCATCAGCTCGATCGCCGGGCAGCCGTTGAATGTCGGCAGCAGCAGCACACGCGCGCAGCGCCGCCCGGCGTCGAGCTCGACGCTCAAGATCACGCCGAGGTCGACCAGATTGATGGTCGGGATCTCGGGGTCGGGCAGCTCGCGCAGTGCCTGCCAGATGTCGTGTTCGTCGATCATCGCCGCGCTATTCTACCACTGCGCGCCCGGCTCGAGCCGGCGCACGCTTGTGATCGTGTCGTAGAGCTGGGCGAACTCGCGGCTGTGGCGCCCGGCGCGCCCGCCGTAGTGTGGCGCGAGCAGCGGCTCCCAGCCGGCCGCGCGCTGGGCGAATGGCCACGGCAGGCCGAGCTGCCGCAGCATTGGTTCGATCTGCTCGAGCCAGCGCTGGCACAGCGCCGCCGACGGGGCCGGCTGGATGCCCGACTCGACCAGCGCGGCCTCGCCGGGCAGCGGCTCGAACAGGCCTAGCGCGTCGGGCCACAGCGCGGTGAATGCTGCGTGCTGGCGCTCGCGCGCCGTGTCGCCGGCCGCGAGGCGCGCGAGCCAGGTGTGGGCGTGCAGCAGGTGGTAGCGCTCTTCGCGGATCACGCTCGCCGCCGCCTGAGCCAGCGGGGTGTAGCGGCTGCCCAGCAAGCACTCCAGCCGCACGTAGTCGGCGGTGTCGTACAGAAACTGGCGCGACACGCTGTAGGCCCAGTCGCCGCGCGGCCGCTCGGCCAGCTGGGCGTTGCGAAAGCCTTCGGGTGGCCGGTCGTAGGCGATCTCGTCGGGCGAAACCGCGCCGCCCCGCAGCTCGGCCAGCAGCTCGTAGAACAGCCTGGCGTGGCCCAGCTCGTCTTGCGCCAGCGAGCTGAAGGCAATATCTTCTTCCAGTATCGGCGCGATGCCAGTCCACTCGCTGTTGGCGTAGCCGGTCACGAACTCGTCGTCGGCCAGGGCCAGCAGCAGCTCGGCCAGCGCCGCGCGCGTGTGATCGCGCTCCTGCGTGGCGGGCGGTGTCTCCAGAGCCACGGCGCGCTCCTTTCCGCGTGTGTCGCGCTGCGATCTCAGCGTTTTGTCTCGAGCTGGCTGAGCAGCTGCTCACGCTTATCGCGCATGCGGTAGCCCTCAACGGTGCGGTGCGAGCGGTCGAGCACCGGGCGCAGGATGTCCTGGTCGTCGAGTAGCTGGAAGGCGCTGCGCGGTGCGATCCACAGCGCGTCGCTTTCGCCGCGCCGTCCGAAGATCTCGCGGGCGTAGATCAGCGCGAGGTCGGGGCTGGGCGCGCCCACACTTCCGGCGTGCGTCATTGGCGCGCCGGGCTTCTCGCGGCGGAATACCTCGTAGACGGTTGGTTCGGCTGCCATAGCGCCTCCGCTCGTTCAAATGCCGCAGGTTTGAGTGCGAGCTTGCTCACCTGCCATGGTTTCGCGCACCCAGGCGCCCTGCTCGTAGTTCAGCCGGCGGAACGCCAGCCGTTCGGCGCTGCGCGGGCCGTGGTTGCCCACCACCGTGCGCAGCTCGGCCCAATCGGGCGGGCTATACTCCCAGCTGCCGTTGTCAGCGCGGCGCAGCGCCGGGTCGGGCAGCGCGAGGCCCAGCTCCCACACGCGCGGCACGTACGTGGCAATGAAGTCGCGGCGCAGATCTTCGTTGCCGCGCGTCTTGATCCGCCACAGCGTCAGGTCGCGGTCGTGCTCGGGCGGCGTGGGCGGGCCGTGCATCTGCATCAGCGGCCCCCACCAGCGGTTCAGCGCATCCTGCAGCAGCGCGCGCTGCGCGGCCGTGCCGCCGGCGAGCGTCACGACAATGTCGTAGCCGTGCTTGATGTGGAAGCTTTCTTCCCAGCAGATCCGCTGCATGGTGCGGGCGTAGGGTGCGTAGCTGGTGCCGAGCAGCGCCTTCTGGCTGAGGATCGCCGCCGCGTCGACCAGCCAGGCGATCACGCCCACGTCGGCCCAGCTCTGGGTCGGGTAGTGAAACACGTTGTGGAATTTCGTGCGCCCGGCCAGCAGGTCGTCCATCATCTGCGCGCGCGGCTTGCCCAGGTCTTCGGCCAGGCGGTACAGCAGCTGGGCGTGGCCTACCTCGTCCTGCACTTTCGCGGTGAGCGCCAGCTTGCGCCGCAGCGTGGGCGCGCGCATGATCCACTCGCGCTCGGGCAGCACGCCCATTAGCTCGCTGTTTGCGTGCATCTCGATGAAGCGGATCAGCGCGTGGCGATACTCGCCGGGCATCCAGTCGCTCGCTTCAACCTTGCCACCGGCGGCGATGTGCTGCTTGAAGGCTTCCGCGCGAGCGGTGTCGTTCGCATGCCCTGTTGTCATAACAATCTCCGTTTCGCAGTCGCCAGCAGTGATCGGCGAGTAGAGCCATACGGACTGCTTGCCGGCGGCTAAAAGGCCAGCACTTCCTCGATCTTCGCGCGAATTAGCTCGGCCGTCGGAATGATATTTGACATAAGCGTGGCGCTATAGGGCACGGGGCAGTCGGGCGCAGCCACACGGCCGATTGGCGCGTCGAGCCAGGCGAAGGCCGCGTGGGCCACGGTGGCGGCCACCTCGGCGCCAAAGCCGGCGGTCCAGGTGTCTTCGTGCACCACCAGGCAGCGCCCGGTTTTGCGCACCGAGTCGAGCACCGCAGCGCGATCCCACGGTATGAGCGTGCGCAGGTCGAGGATCTCGACATCGCCGCCGAATTGCGCGGCGGCCTCGATGCAGCGCGGCACCATCGCGCCCCACGTGACGATCGTCAGCAGCTGGCCGGGTTGGCGCAGCGCGGCCTGGCCGAACGGCAGCAGGTAGTCGTCGCCAGGGTATGGCGCGCGGCCGTCGGCTGTGTCGAGCAGGGCGCGGTGCTCGAGAAAAAACACCGGGTCGCCGCCGCGCAGCGCAGCGCGCAGCAGCCCGGCTGCGTCGGCTGCGTTCGAGGGGAAGGCCACGCGCCAGCCGAGTGTGTGCGCAAAGATCGCCTCGCCCGACATGCTGTGCCACGGGTCGCCGCTGCGCTTGCTGAAGCCGATTGGGATGCGCACGACGACTGGCGCGGCGAAATTGTTGGCGGTGCGCCAGCGGATGGTGCCGCAGTCGGTCAGCTGCTCCATGGCCGGGTCGGCGTATTTGCGGAACTGGATCTCGGGCACCGGCAGCAGGCCGCACAGCGCCATGCCCACCGCGCGCCCGACGATGCCCTCTTCCGAGAGCGAGGTGTCGAAGACGCGCTCGGCGCCGTAGCGCGCCTGTAGCTCGCGCGTCGCGCCGTGTACGCCGCCTTTCAGGCCCACGTCTTCGCCGAACACGGCCATGCGCGGGTTCAGCCCAAGCTCGCAGTCGAGCGTCTGGCGGATCGCGTCGACCATATTGACGCGCGCGCCGCCGTGCTGCGGCTCGGCCACGCCCAGCGGCAGGCGCACCGCCAGGATCTCGGGCTGGATGCCGCCGGCCTGCTGCGGGCAGCACGGGTCGAAGAACACGTGGCGCGTGCTGTCGTGCGCGTCGGGTTCGGGCTGATTGTGGGCGCGCTCGGCGGCGCGGCGCACATCGGCGGCCACCTGCGTGGCGAGGTCATCCCACTGCTGTGCGCTCCAGCCGTGCTGGAGCAGCAGCGCGCGCAGGCGCGGCAGCGGGTCGCGCTCGCGCTCGGCCGCCTGCACGCTCGTGTCTTTGTAGCTCTGGCTGTCGGCCGATGAGTGGCCGTTGAGCCGGGGTACGCGCAGACGCAGCAGCGCCGGGCCGCTGCCCGAGCGAATATGCGCCAGCGCCTGCTCGATCCGGCCGAGCGCCTCGATCGGGTCGGCGCCGTCGCCGTCGAGCAGCAGGGTGCCGCCAAACGCCGCCAGATTCGCCAGGATATCGCCGCCGGGCATCTGGAGCGTGCTCGGCACCGAGATCGCGTAGCCGTTGTCTTCAATGAAGAACAGCATGGGCAGCGCCAGCGTCGCGGCCATGTTCAGCGCCGCCCAAAAACCGGCAGTAGCGGTCGAGCCGTCGCCGCCAAGCGCGGCCGCCAGCGCGCCCTGCCATTCGGCCTCGCCGAGCACGTGCTGGCGGTAGCGAATCGCCTGCGCCCAGCCGGCGGCCGGGGTGTACTGGCCTCCGACATCGCCGGTCATGGGTAGCACGGTGCCGTGGCCGCGCGCGGGCATGTTGAACACCGTGCCGATGTCGCGCCCGCCGTTCATGCTGCCGACGCGCGCCATGGTGCTGCACAGCGCTTCTTCAGCCGAAAGGCCGCTGGCGAGCATGAACGGGCGCGAGCGATAGTAGACCGTCGCGGCGTCGTGGGGGTGCGTCAGACTCAGCCCGAGCAGGATCTGCGCAAGCTCGTGGCCGCGCGCCGAGAACTGGTAGCGGATCTTGCCGCTCGGCAGCAGCTCGTCTTCCTCGAGCTGGTCGAGCGCGCGCGATGTCAGCAGCAGGCGCGCCACCTCGCGCCAGTCGCTGGCGGCGATGGGGGCAGGGGCCAGCCGTGGCCTGGTGCGGTTTGCCGGATCGGCGACGATCGGCGTGTGTTGCATCATTCACCTCATTGTGAACGGATCGTGTGTGGCCTGAGGCCGCGTTTAATGCGGCGCCAGCCCGCGCATGAGCAGCTCGAAATACTGCTCGGCTAGATCACGAGCATTCCACGTGCCGCCGGGCTGGTACCACTGGTATGTCCAGTTCAGCAGCGAGAGCACGTGCA
>CALLYN010000840.1 GCA_937858455.1 uncultured Kouleothrix sp. | reverse complement strand
GGCGCGGGCTATCCTGGTAGCAGAAGCACTTGACGTTATAGCCCAGCTCGGCCAGCGTCGCCGATGCCGACGCGCCCGCCAGGCCCGAGCCGACCACCAGCACGGTGTACTTGCGCTTGTTGGCCGGGTTCACCAGCTTGTACTGAAATTTCGCATTGTCCCACTTGCGCTCGATCGGCCCCTCGGGCGATCGGGCGTCCAGCGCGACGGCAAACTCAGTCGCGCGTCGCGTCGAGACATCCGGCTTGGCCTCAACTGTCATGATCTATCTCCTGAATGCGGCGGGTAGAAGGCGGCGCGGCGTGCGGCACTGGCACGCACCGCGCCCTCGTGGCCCGGCTTGTAACCTTGTGCTATCGAACGATCCCAAACAGCACCGCAATCGGCACCGCCACAAAGCCAACCGTCAGGGCCAGAGCTACCAGCAGCGCCAGCCCGCGCAGCGCGAAGTTGGTCTTGTAGCTATTCAGGCCCAGCGTCTGAAACGCGCTCCAGAAGCCGTGGTACAGGTGCATGCCCAGGCACAGCATCGCCACGATGTAGAATAGCGTAGCCGGCCAGAAGCTAAAGCCGGCGATCACATTCTCGTAGGCGTGAAACTGCCCGTTCGACTCGGCCTGAAACTGCCCGGCGCTGTAGCCCACCAGGCCAAGCGTAAAGTGCATCAGGTGGAAGACAATGAACAGGAACAGGATCACCCCGCCCCAGCGCATCGTGCGCGCGGCATACGTCGCGGCGATGCTCTTCTTCTGCCCGTAGCGGTTCGCGCGCGGTCGGCCGCCCAGGTCCTGGCGCGTCAGCTCATATGCCGACCAGATATGCGCCGCTACGGCGGCGAGCAGCACCACGCGGGCGATCCACAGCAGGTGGGTGTGCCCGAAGATCGGCCCGCCAAGCGTGCGCAGGCCGGCAGCATACTCATTGAAATACTCCGGCCCCAGGAAAATCTTCAGGTTGCCGTACATATGAACCACCAGAAAGCCGACGCCAATCAGGCCGGATACCGCCATGATCGCCTTTTTGCCGATCGAGGAGCGATACAGGGTAAGAGCTGCTGCCATATGCCAACCTTTCTTAAAACAGGTACCCAATAACGCGTGCCGCGCGGCGAAAGCCGACGCCCAATCCTAGGCGCGCCCGGTTACAGCCCGGTTCAAGGGCTGCACGAGCGTGCATGGGCAGCCGGCGCGGCTGCGGCGCGTACGGTAGATGCGGGAATAACAGGTGTGGCCTGAACAAACCATCGCGGTAGAGCCGCCTGGCCCGGTACATACGCTGCTCACAAGCACTTGAAACGCAGCCAATAGACTTGTGACACGGCGAGAATAGCCTGGAATGCGGCGTATTATAGCGCAAACCCATGGCGTTGTCGAACCACGCCGTGGCTTTGCCCCGCGCCACATCCACGAATTTCGGCAAATGCTGCGTAAGTGTAGCAAAAGGTGATTAAGCTGTCCAAGATATATTCAGAACCGAATTCATAACAAAATAGGTATCAATTGTTGGCACGCTACGCTAGCAGCCCCGGCCTGCGGCAGCGCTCCTTGCTGCCGCAGGCAAAAATACAGTAAGAAAACCTTAATACTCGCGTAGGCGGCGGGTAAGCTAGCGCTGCGACACTCAAGGCGCTGCTTGTGCCCGCGCCGGCGATGCCTCTGGCGGCATACACACTTGTCCGCGCACAGCCCGATGCAGTACAATGGCGCTGCCGGCAACATTCCAAACAACAGGGGCAGCTCATGAGCGGTGAAACGATCCTGATCGTCGACGACGAAGCCACGATCGTAGAGGTAGTGGCGCTATACCTCCAGCGCGAAGGCTTCCGCGCGATCGTGGCCGCCGACGGCAACACCGCGCTCGCGCTTGTGGCCCAGCAGCCGCCCGACCTGATCGTGCTCGACCTGATGCTGCCAGGGCTGAATGGCCTCGAGGTAGCCCGGCGCCTGCGCGCCAGCAGCGCCATCCCGATCATTATGCTCACCGCGCGCAGTGAAGAAGCCGATCGCGTCGTCGGCCTCGAGCTCGGCGCCGACGATTATGTCACCAAGCCGTTCAGCGCGCGCGAGCTGGTGGCGCGCGTGAAGGCGGTGCTGCGGCGCACCCAGCCCACGCCCGCCGCCGAGCC
>CALLYN010000839.1 GCA_937858455.1 uncultured Kouleothrix sp. | reverse complement strand
GGCGGCGAAGCCGCCCCCAAACCCCCACCAAAGTGTAAGCCATCAAGCGAATTTGGTATTATTCGAGCACGTGGTAATACAGCGCCGTAGCGGCGAGCGTGCCATCGGCATTGCGCGCGTAGCCCGGAATAGTGCCGGCCAGCGTGTAGCCCGCCGAGCGGTACAGCTGCTCGGAAGGGTCGCCCTGGCGCGTGTCGAGCACCAGCAGGCTGCGGCCGTGCTGGCGCGCCAGGGTCGCGAGCGCGGCCATGAGCGCGCGGCCGATGCCCTGGCGGCGCGCCTGGCTGTGCACCAGCACTTTCTGCACTTCTGCGCGGTGCAGAGCGTTGGGTTTGGTAGCCAGCTCGAGCTGGGCGGTGCCCACGGGCGCGGCATCGCGCCGCGCCAGTAGCAGCAGCCGGCTCGCTTGGCGCATATCGGCGATCACGGCCTCCCAGTAGTCGCGCGCTTCGGCGGCGCCGAACGGCGGCAGAAAGCCGATCGACGCGCCGCTGGCGACGCTGTCGGCGAGCAGATCGGCCAGCGCCGGCAGCGCGGCATGCGCGGCCTCGGGCGAAAGCTGTTCGATGGTAAGCACGGGCTGCCTTTCTATGCTTCAGGGCTATGCCAGCAGCGCGAGCGTCGCGCGCACGATCTCGAGCGCCTCTTCGATATCGCTGGCGTCGACGCCATAGTGCGTGACGGCGCGGATATAGCCGCGGCCGATCTCGCCCACCAGCAGGCCGCGCTCGGCCAGCGCGCGCACCAGCGCGGCCGGGGCGCCGTGGCCCGGCTGCAGCCTGAAGATCACGATATCGCTCTGCACGCTGGCCAGGTCGATCGCGATCGGCGCGAAGCCGGCCAGGCCCTCGGCGAGCATGCGCGCATTGGCGTGGTCTTCGGCCAGGCGATCGACCATTTCTTCGAGCGCGACAATGCCGGCCGCCGCGATGATGCCGGCCTGGCGCATACCGCCGCCTACCAGCTTGCGAATGCGGCGCGCCCGCGCCACAAACGCCGCGTCGCCGGCGACGATCGAGCCAACCGGCGCGGCCAGGCCTTTCGATAGGCAGAACTGAACGGTATCGACATGGCGCGTGATCTCGCGCACATCGACGCCCTGGGCCACTGCCGCGTTGAACAGCCGCGCGCCGTCGAGATGCACGCGCAGCCCGCGCTCGGCGGCCAGCGCGTGCACGCCGGCCATATACTCGCGCGCCAGCACCACGCCGCCGCAGCGGTTGTGGGTGTTCTCGAGGCAGATCAGGCGTGTGATTGCCTCGTGCGCGTCGTCGGGGTCGCGGATGGCGTCGGCCAGCGCCGCGAGCGGCAGCTCGCCGCTGGGGAGCGTAGGCACCACGTGAAAAGCCACGCCGCCGAGCACGGCCGGGCCGCCGGCCTCGTAGTGGTAGATATGCGACTCATCGCCGACGATCGCCTCTTCGCCGCGGGCGCAGTGGGCCAGGATGGCGCACAGGTTGCCCATGGTGCCGCTCACCACCAGCAGCGCCGCCTCTTTGCCGACGCGCTCGGCCGCCAGCGCCTCGAGCCGGTTGATCGTCGGGTCTTCGCCATACACATCGTCGCCAAGCGGCGCCTCGGCAATCGCGCGGCGCATCGCGGGCGAGGGCAGCGTCACCGTGTCGCTGCGCAGGTCGATCATTCGCATGTGCTGTTGCTCCTTTGGCATGGCTCAAACCAGCTTTACCATTCATTAGAACCTGTTAGGACTTACGCAGTTGGCGCGCTCAGCCTTCGGCAGAGCGGTACTCTCTTCGTGTATTGTATGCGGTTTTTCCGCGTGGAGCGCGGAAAAACCGCATCATGCTGCCGCAGGCTCAATCTCGTCGCTTGGGGAAGCCGAACAGCGCAAGTGCGTAACTCCTACCTGTTTAAAAAGGGGAAGTGCGAGGGGCTATGCCCCTCGCGCACCCCCTTTCAGACAGCTTCGTAGCTGCCGCAGGCAAAAAAGCGTGCGCCAGCGTGGCGCGGCGCCGACAATTGTATAATACAAATGGAATCAGTTTGCATGGAAGACGACAATGACAGCTACCATTCTCGAGGGCCGCGCGCTTGCCAAGCTGCTGCGCGAGGAGCTACGAAGCGCAATTTACGATTTTCGCCAGGCGCGCGGCGCGGCGCCGACGCTGGCGGTGGTGCAGGTGGACGGCGACCCGGCTTCCGATAGCTACGTGCGCAGCATTGGCCGGGCGTGCGAGGGCGTGGGGATCGCTTTCGCGCTGCATACCTTGCCTGCCGATAGTAGCCAGGCCACGCTTGAGCGGACGATCGGCGCGCTCAGCGCCGACGCGGGCGTGCACGGTATTCTGCTGCAGCTCCCGCTGCCTGCGCGGCTCGACCCCACCGGCGCGATCGCGCAGATCGACGCGCGCAAGGATGTCGACGGCGTAACGCCTACCAGCGCCGGCCGGCTGGCGCAGGGGCTGCCTTGCCTGCTGCCGAACACGCCGGCCGGCGGCATGGAGCTGCTGCGGCACTACCGCATAAGCCTGGCCGGCAAGCGCGCGGTGGTGGTTGGCCGCAGCAACATCGTCGGCAAGCCGATGGCGCTGCTGCTGCTGCACGAGCACGCCACTGTCACCATTGCGCACTCGCGCACGCCCGACCTTGCGGCAGTGGTGCGCGAGGCCGATATTGTGGTGGCGGCGGTGGGGCGCGCCGGCCTGATCAGCGGCGATATGCTCAAGCCCGGCGCGGTGGTGATCGACTTTGGCATCAACGTGCAGAACGACGGATCGATGGTTGGCGATGTCGAGTTTGCGAGCGCCGCCGAGGTTGCCGGGGCGATCACACCAGTGCCGGGCGGCACCGGGCCGGTGA
>CALLYN010000838.1 GCA_937858455.1 uncultured Kouleothrix sp. | reverse complement strand
AGCGGGCGCGCGTCCCGATCCGGAACGCGGGACGCGGGCGCGCATGCGCGATCAATCGCGCGCGATCCGTCGATCGAGATGGGGTGGGAGGAGATCAGCGGGCGCGGCGGAAGCGGAGCGGCGGGCCGGAGGCGCGCCCGCAGCAGGCGCCAGGTCGATGCGCAGAGGCGCGTGGCTGAAATCGCCGCCGGGCCACCAGAAGATCCGTCGCGGCGTGACCGTCATGATCAGGCGCATGTAGTACCAGTCGCTCATGGCGCGCATCAGCGGGTTGCTGCTGTAGAGCGCGCTGGCGGGCTGGCGCTGGAACACCATCGCCAGGCCCTCTTCGTACCCTTTAATGGTAGTAACAACCTCGTCGGGCGCGACGGCGTCGCCCTGCACCAGCACTGCCGCAGGGTTGGCCAGGCCGCTGGCGCGCGGCTCGGAGAACAGCAGCGACACGCGGCCATCGCGGCGGATGTTGAGCGCCTTCTGCGCGAGCGCGATCGACGTGGTGACGACAAACTGGCCCTGGTCGGCGTCGAAGAACGGCAGCGTTGGCCAGGCGATCGGCGTACCGTCTTTCGCCAGCGTCGCAAACTCGCAGGTGCGGAACGCGCGAAAGACGGCCAGAATCTCGTCGGGCAGCCCGAGCAGTGCCATTGCTTTCCTCGCTTCTTTTGTTACCGGGCGGTGTGCAGGACAGCAGCGCCCAAGCCCCGCCGCGCAAGTCCTATTATACTCATCGAAGCGAGCGCGCCGCGCGGATGAGCGCCGCAGGGCGCTGCACGAGCCGTGTGTTCGGCGGCTGGGCCAGTGGCGCGGCCCGGCGAAAAAATGGTACAATCTGGCGCACATCGCGCGGCCGCCCGGCGTTAGGCGGCAAAGGCACCCGCGCCGGCGGCCGCGCGCCGCAGTATGCGTAGGACACGAGGGAGGCTTTCCATGACCGAGGCGCAAAAAGTTCCCCGCCGCGACGAGCTGCCGGCGGCGTATACCTGGGATCTGTCGGTGGTGTATGCCGACATCGACGCCTGGGACGCCGACGTAGCCAAGATCGAAGGCTTGCTGCCCGACCTGACGGCGCTTCAGGGCAAGCTTGGCGAAGGGGCAGGCCAGCTGCTGCGCGCGCTGCACCTGCGCGACGAGATCGCCCGCATCCTGTACCAGCTGTACACCTACGCCAGCAACCGCAAGAACTCCGACAGCACCGACCCGGCCGGCCAGGCGCTCGACGAGCGCGCCGGCTCGCTGCTGGCGCGGATCGGCGCGGCACTGGCGTTTATCGAGCCCGAGATCCTCGGCATCGCGCAGGAGACCATCGCGAGCTGGCTGAAGAGCGAGCCAAAGCTGCAGATCTACGGCTACGAGCTGGAGGAGCTGGCGCGCCAGCGCGCGCACATACGCTCGGCCGAGGTCGAGAGCATTCTGGCGCAGTTTGGCGATGTCACGCGCGCGCCTAGCGAGATCTTCGAGATCCTGACCAACGCCGACCTGAAGTTCCCCGAGATCGACGGCGAGGCCGGCCAGAAGATCCAGCTCTCGCACGCGCGCTACGGCCGGCTACTCGAAAGCCAGGATCGCCGCGTCCGCCGCGACGCATTCAAGAACTACTACAGCGGCTACCAGGGCATCCTGAACACGCTCGGCACCACGCTGGCGGCCGAGGTGCGCAGCCACGTGGTGAACGCGCGCGTGCGCGGCTACGAGTCGGCGCTGGCGGCGGCGCTCGAGCCGCGCGATATTCCGCTCGACGTATACCGCAACCTGGTGAAGACGATCAACGCCAACCTGCCCAAGCTGCACCGCTACATGGAGCTGCGCAAGCGCATGATGGGCCTCGACGAGCTGCGGATCTACGACACCTACGCGCCGCTGGTGCCGCAGGCCGACGTGTCGGTGCCCTACGACGAGGCGCGCGACACCGTGCAGGCCGCGTTCAGGCCGCTCGGCGCCGACTACGCCGACGCGCTGGCCAAAGCCTTCAACAACCGCTGGATCGACGTGTACGAGAACGTCGGCAAGCGCAGCGGGGCCTACAGCAGCGGCTCGTACTCGACGCCGCCGTTTATTCTGCTGAACTACCAGGATCGGCTGCGCGATATGTTCACGCTGGCGCACGAGCTGGGCCACTCGATGCACTCGTACTTCACGCGGCGCACCCAGCCGTTCGTGTACGGCAGCTACACGATCTTCGTGGCCGAGGTGGCCTCGACGCTGAACGAGGCGCTGCTGAACGACTACCTGCTGAAGAACCGCGACGACGCCATGCTGCGCAAGAGCCTGATCGTGCAGCAGCTCGATGATATCCGCGCCACGATCTTCCGCCAGACGATGTTCGCCGAGTTCGAGCTCGACATCCATACCCGCGCCGAGGCCGGCGAGCCGCTCACCTCGGACTCGCTGAGCAAGAGCTACTACGAGCTGGTGAAGCGCTACCAGGGGCCGCCGGTGACGCTCGACGACGAGATTGCGTTTGAGTGGGCGCGCATCCCGCATTTCTACTACAACTTTTATGTCTACCAGTACGCCACCGGCCTGTCGGCCGCGCTGGCGCTGAGCCGGCAGATCATCGACGAGGGCCAGCCGGCGGTCGACCGCTACCTGCGCTTCCTGAGCAGCGGCTCGTCGCGCTCGTCGATCGATATGCTGCGCGACGCCGGGGTGGACATGACCACGCCCGCGCCCATCCAGGCGGCGATGGACGCGTTCGACCGGCTGGTGAACGAGCTGGAGGCGCTGGCGTAAGAGGCTCGGGCATTCGTACTCATCCGACGGGAGGTTTGGAGGGTCTGCGACCCTCCAAAGATATCGGTTTTTCGCGCTCTGGCATAGTGGCGGCTCTGCCAGAGCGCGAAAAAGCATCTGCGGGACGGCAATGCCGCCCGCGCCGCCACCGAGCGAAATAATTTGGACTTTTAAGCCCCTTTAAGGAGAACCGGTGAGCGAACGGCGGGCACGGCGGGCACGCGCGCGGGCGGCCCTGGCCAGCGTAGCAGTGCTCGCGCCGCTGCTCGCCTGCGCGACGCTCGGGCTGGCG
>CALLYN010000837.1 GCA_937858455.1 uncultured Kouleothrix sp. | reverse complement strand
ATGCGGTGCTGCAGGTCGCCGGCGGCCACGCGCTGCGCGCTGCCCTGCAGCTGCAGCAGCGGGCCGGTGAGCAGCCACGAGAAGATCGCGCCCAGCACCAGCACCGCCAGCACGCTCAGGCTGGCCACCAGCACAATCAGCTGGCGCAGCCGGTTCTGGCTGTCGGCGATCACCGCGCCGACGCTCTCGGCCGGGCGGATGATCTCGGCCTCGGGGATGACAATGCCCACGCTCCAGCCGGTGCTCTCGATCGGCGCATAGGCCAGGTACACGCTCTCGCCTTTGTAGTTCAGCCGCTCGGCGCCCTGCTGGCGGCCGACCATGCGCTTGAAGGCCGCGCGCAGCTTGTCGTCGCTAGTGGTCAGCAGGTTCTCGCTGGTGAATGGCTCGTTCCAGCTCTTGCCATTCGCGTGCATGTCGGGCCGCACCAGCACTTGCCCTTCGTTGTTCACCAGAAATGCGTAGCCCGACGGCCCCATGTCGAGCTTCAGCAGATCCTCCTGGATCGTGTCAAGCAGCAGGTCAAAGCCGACCACGCCCAGCAGGGTGTCGCGCCGGTCGTAGAATGGCGCGGCGCAGGTGGTGGTCAGCTTGCCGGTATTCGCGTCGATGTAGGTATCGACCCACACGGTATGGCCGCCGACGCGCGCGCTGGTATACCACGGCCGCGTGCGCGGGTCGAACGGGCGGCGCGGCAGCAGGTTGTCGATCACGTCGTGGTCGAATGCAATCACACCGCCGTCGTCGAGCGCGATATAGCCCAAGCTCAGCAGCTTGTAGCGCTGCACCACCGTCGCGAGGATCGGGATGAACTGGCGCGCGCGCGCGACCGACTGCGGGTACCTGGCCTCGCTGGCCGCGTCGGGGCCATTCGGCGAGATCCACACCCGCCCCGAGCCGCTGGAGGGCGGCTGGCTGGCGGCCATCAGCGAGGTGACGCTTGTGGCCACGCCCTCGACCTGGCGCTGGATGTCGGCGAGCGTGGCATCGTAGAGCCGGGCTTTGTCGGCCGCGCGCTTGGCCAGGTTCGCCTCGGCCTGGCTGCGCAGCGCGTCGATGCTGGTGTTCGTCGCGGTGTCGCGCGCGGCGTCCAGGCTCGAGAGCCCCAGCATGCTCACGATCAGCAGCGGCGTCAGCGCCAGCCCAAGCGCCAGCAGCAGCACCTTGGTACGAATGCTGAGACGAATTGATCGAAACAGCGACATAGGCGGCGTGCCTGTCTCTGGCGCGGTATGCAGCGAACGCCCAACTGCCGGCTGGGCGAGCGGCGAGCCATGCCCCGCACGGCCCGCAGAGCTATTTACAAAAACTGGGATCGGTGTTAACCTGCGGCAGATCGTAGCACGCGCGCAGATGCCCTCGCAAGGTGCGCGGATGAATATTCGTTTACAATTCTCAGCTGTGGTTCAAAACCTGCCGGCGGCAGCAGGATCTATCATTGTGCGCGGTCCTTCCGCGCTCCTCGCGGAAAAACCGCACACCCACGCTCTGCGCTCAATCGCTCTGCGATAAACGTTATGATGCGAAATCGCTGGATTGGCCCGCTGTGTCTGCTCGCGATCGTGCTGTTCGGCTTTGCCGTATACGGCCGGCTGCCCGAGCGCGTGCCCAGCCACTGGGATATCAACGGCCAGGTCAACGGCACCATGGGCCGCCTGGCGTCGGTGCTGTTTGTGCCGGTGATCGGCGCGATCCTGCTGGCGGTGTTCTACGCGCTGCCGCGCATCGACCCGCTGCGCCAGTCGTACCCGTCGTTTGCGCCCACATACCAGCTATTTATCAACCTGATCCTGATCTTTCTCGCGCTGGTGCAGTTGGGGATTCTGGGCACGGCGCTGGGCTGGCAGGTTGGCGTGCCGCGCCTGATCGGCGTGGGGATCGGGCTGCTGTTCGCCGGGCTGGGCAGCGAGCTGGGGCGGGTCAAGCCGAACTGGTTTGTGGGCATCCGCACGCCCTGGACGCTGGCAGATCCCGAGGTGTGGCGGCGCACGCACGAGGCCGGCGGGCGCGTGTTTGTGGCAGTGGGCGTGCTGATGGCGCTGGCCGGCCTGCTGCTGCCGCCAAGCCTGAGCGCCTATACGATCATCGGCGGCGCGCTCGTGGTCGCGGTGTTTTCGATCGGCTACTCGTACTTCGTGTGGCGCCAGCGCAGCTCCGGGTAGAGCCGCGCTCACCCCTCAGCCACGATCCCCACAAACCCATCGAGGGTTGTGTCGCCCGCGACACGCCGCCGCGGCAGCGCCAGCACGTCGCTGTAGTCGGCGTCCCAGCGCGTCGTGGTGGCGTTGGCATAGCCGGCTGCAGCCACCAGCGCCTCGATATTCGCATCATAGAAGCCGGCCGGGTAGCAGAAGCTCGCCACGCTCACGCCCAGCCGGCTCTCCAGATCGGCCTTGGAGCGGCCGATCTCGTCGGCTGCGCTGGCCTGGTCGAGCGTCGTGAGGTTCAGGTGGCTCACCGAGTGCGCGCCGATCTCCATGCCTGCGTCGCGCAGAAGCGCGAGCTGCTCCCAGGTCATGTACCCTGGCTGGCCGACAAAACTGTTGACAATGTAGAACGTCGCGCGCATGCCGTAGCGCTGCAGGATGGGCAGCGCGGCGGTATATGCGTCTTCGTAGCCATCGTCGAAGGTGAGCGCGATGGCCCTGGCCGGGCATCCGCCGCCACGCATGCAGCGCTGCGCCACGGCCATTGTTACGCCGCTGTAGCCCTGCTGCTGAAGCCAGGCGATCTGCTGCTCGAAGTTCTCCGGCGTCACCGATAGGTTGTAGCCCAGCGGGTCGGCCGCGGCGTCCACTGTGCGGATGTAGTGGTACATCAAGATCGGCACCAGCGTTGCCTGGCCACCACTCTCGGGCGCAGGCGCGGATGGCTGGGTTGGGAACAGCGTAGGCAGCGGCTGGTCGGGCGCGCCAATCGGCGCCAGCGGGATCGGCGTGATCGTCGGCGTGGGCGCGGGCGGGGTTGCGCTCGCCGCCACAGCCACAGGCGCCGGCGCAGGCGGCAGATTCACGGCATCCGG
>CALLYN010000836.1 GCA_937858455.1 uncultured Kouleothrix sp. | reverse complement strand
ATCGCGGCCAGCGCCTGGGGGGCCGATGCGGGCTCGGTCATTGGCGTGCTTTCTCAGTAGTGCTAGGCTGTCACCAGCAGCTTGAGCTTGGCCAGCGCCTCGCGGCGCACATCAGTACCGACCTTCGGGTCGCGTACAAGGCCGACAAGGGACTGGCCAGCGCGGCGGCGCAGCTTCTCGTCGGCGCGGCGATCGGCCAGCAGCTCGAGAAACACCTTGACGGTTTTTTCAGCGCGTCCCATGGTGCACAGGTAATCGGCGGCGGCCTGGCGCACCTCGGGCGTAACCGCTCGGTCGCGCACGAGCCGCAGCAACGTGCTGGTAGCCTCGCGGCGCACGCTGAGGGACACGCCCTTGTCCCACAGGGTATAGAGCACCTCGACCGAGATTGCCGCGAGGCCAATGCGGGCGATCGCGCCGGCGGCGATCAGGCGAATCTCGGCGTCGATCGTATCGCTTTCGGCTAGCTGGCGCAGCGCGGCCACCATCTGATCGCGGATGCCCTCGTCGGTGGCGGGGTTGCGCGCAAGCTGCAGCAGCTGGAACAGGCTATTGCGGCGCACGCCGGTGTTTACGCGCTGGTTGGTCGCGAGCTCGAGCAGCACGTCCATTGCCTCTTTAAGGCTGCCGACATGCGCCAGCTCAGTCGCAGCGGCGTAGCGCTCGCTGCTGTCGAGGTTGCGGTTGTTGGCGAGCTGGTAGAAGATCTTAGCGGCCTCGTCGTTGCGCTCGAGCTGCGAGAGCGCCTCGGCGGCGGCCTGGCGCACCTTGACCTTGACTTTCTCGTCGATCTGGCGGCTCTGGGCCTGCTCGATCAGAATAGCGGCGGCGCGCTCGCGCACGGCCTCGTCGGTGCGGCTGCGGCCGATCTCAAGCAGCACATCGATCATCTCCTCGGAGCGCTCGAGCTGCTGCAGCGCCTCGGCGGCGGCGAAACGCACGCTGTCTTCGAGCAGGGTATCGCGGCCGATTTTGCGCAGTGCGCGGATGATCAGGCCGTAGAGCGGCGTCTCGCGGTTCTGGTTAGCGCCTAGTGCCAGCAGCAGATCGACCGCGACCTGAGCATGTTTGCCGCGGCCGAGCGTCATGGCCGCGACGCAGCGGATCTCGATATTGGCCTGCTTGAGGTGGGCCAGCGTCAGCAGCTTGCGGGTAATCTCTTCGTCGCCGCGGCCGATCTGGCCAAGCGCGCGCGTGGCCTCGATGCGGATCTCGGTGGGAACCGTACGGTTGAGCGCGATCAGTACCAGCGTCGTAACCACCTGCGGCGAGATCGAGCCAATCTGGCCAAGCGCGCGGGCGGCCTCGCTGCGCAGGCCAATGTCGATGGTGGCGGAGCCGATCATGTCGATCAGCACTTCCATGGCGCTGCTGGCGTAGCCGCTCTGGCCCAGCATCACCGCCGTGGTGAGGCGGATGCTCGGATCGATGCGCAGGTTGGCGGCCAGCGTACGCAGCTGGTTCAGGATCCGGTCATCGGCGTGGCCGACCTGCGCCGCCACCATGATCGCGGCGCGGCGCACCTCGGTGTCGAGCTCGTCCTGGTATGCCAGGTCGAGCAGGGTCGGGCCAATCTGCTCAGGCGCGCGGCCGACCTGGCCAAGCGCCATGATCACCGCGCGGCGCACCCAAGCATCGGTTTCGGGATCGTTGGCCAAGGCCAGCAGCGCGTCGATCAGCTCGCCGCGCAGGCCCGACTGGCCAAAGGCGCGCGCAGCGTCGGCGCGAATGCCGATGTCGAGTTGCTGGTCGCGCAGGATCGCTAGCAGGCTTTCGGCGACGTAGCGATCGTCGAGCAGCGCGCCCAGCGCGGCGAAGGCATCTTCACGCTGCCACTGGCGCTGGCTCTGGGCGATCGCCAGCAGCGCGCCAATGATGCGCCGGCGCACCTTCAGCGTTACGTCGACGCGGTCGGCAAGCGCGCGCGCAGCCAGGTAGAGCTGGTAGTGGAATACCGAGTCGAACCTGGCGCTTGCGCCGGAATCGAGGATGCGCTCGATGATGCGGCTGGCCAGATCCTCGTACTTATTCAGCTTACCGAGCAGCAGCAGAATGATCTCACGCCAGTGCGATTCGCGGATGTGCGGCTGGATCTCGTCCCAGATCGCCTGTTCGCCGCCATACATGCTGCGATTTTCAATATCGCAGGCCGCCAGGTATTCTTGAAATGTCAGGTGTGGAAAGCCGAACACGCCGTTGCCACGCTCGATCAGCAGGCCGGTGCGGCTACGCACAATCCGGATGAACGCGCGGGCGGCATCGCGCGCGGCGGCCGGATCGTCGGCCAGGTCGAGCTGGCGTTTCTCGCGCAGGAAGCCCATGAGCAGGTGCTCGAGGTCGCCTTCTTTGACCGTCTGTACCTGACCGGAGGGGCCGGAGCGTATATGCAGCGCGTAGGCCAGGCGCTCGAGCAGCCAGCGGCGGTAGCGCTGAAACAGCGCCTGGTTCTCGTCGCTCACCAGCCCTTTGCTTTCGTCCCACTTCTCGATCAGCGTGGTGACGCAGATATCGTAGAGCTTGACGCGCTCAAGCGGCAGGTCGGTTTCGATATGGTGCACCAGCGTGATGATCGTCAGCAGCAGCGGGTTGCGCGCCAGTGTCTGGATGCGCGGCTGGCGCTCGAGGGTTTTGAGCAGCTTGGCGACCTGGCGCTGGCGGCGCACCGGGTTGATCTCGCGCAGCTCATACCATTGCTCGACAAAGCGGCGGATACTGTCGTTGGTGAGCGGCATCACCGTGCGGTGTACGAAGTCGCGGCTGTCGAGCGGCGCATCTTCGTAGCCGATAATGCGGGAGGTGACGACGTAGTAGCTTTTGGGGAAGCGATTGACCAGCGCCTTCACCGCGTCGCAGACGGTCTTGCGCTGCGTGATCGACCAGATCTCGTCGAGGCCGTCGAGGCACACCAGGCAGCGCCCGGCTTCGAGCGCGGCCTCGAAGAATCCCGGCGGCATG
Organism: uncultured Kouleothrix sp.; assembly: GCA_937858455.1. Taxonomy (GTDB): domain Bacteria; phylum Chloroflexota; class Chloroflexia; order Chloroflexales; family Roseiflexaceae; genus Kouleothrix. The sequence goes on along the minus strand of CALLYN010000836.1, from coordinate 2,318 downwards.
GCCAGCATCAGGCGCTCGCGGGCATTGGTGTAGAGGTAGTCGATCAGGTTATAATCTTGCCTGCGCTCGGCCGTCTCGGTGGCGAACTCGCCGAGCGACACGAAGATCGGCAAGAGTACGCTCTCGTCTTCGGCACGCAGGCCCGGCGGCACCTCGGCCGGATCGCTGGTGGCGCAGGTGACGGTGAGGTACTTGAGCAGCGTGGTTTTGCCGGCGCCGGGGTCGCCCAGGATCACCACACGGTTGAGGCTATGCAGGGTTTCTTCGATGCTGGTTTTGGCGGCCGATGCGGCGGCGTGCACGAGGCGGTTGCGCACGCGCTGCAGGCGGATCATCTCTTTGTCGCTGGCGTTTTCGGCCTGGCGGTAGATCCGCAGCAACTCGCGGTTCACATCGTCGTTGGTGCGCTCGGTCTGCAGCTCGACAAAGATTTCCTGCACGGTGAGCGTGCGTCGCTCGGCCACACCGGGGATGCCCTCAAGGCCGATCTCGCGGTACAGCTTGGCCATCTGCTGGCGGTAGAGCGCTTCCTGGATTGAGTGTGGCGCGGGCTGCTGCTGGATCTGGCGTTCGAGCCTAGCGATCTGCTGCTCGAGGTCTTCAATCTCGATCAATTTATCGGCGGGTGTGAAGTTCTTACCGAGAGCGGCGACTTGGTTATTTAGAACGGCCAGGCGGCGCTTCAGGGTTTGCCGAAGCTCTTGAAGGTCGGACGTATCGCTCATAGTTGGAACCGATCAGCTATTCCAAGAACGGGCGCTCGTCGGAGGGGCTGGCTGGCACCATAGCGTCGGCCGGGGCGGGCCGCGATGGAGCGGCTGGCGCGTCGATCTGGTAGAGCGCGACGATCCGGGATAGCGACAGAGCGGCGAAGTCGCGCGCGATCGGCGCGATGCCGCCCAGCAGCGGAAAGATCTGGACGTTGCGCAAGGGGACAAACTGGTCGGTGATGCGTTCAAGCGCCTCGGGCAGGCTCAGGTCGGGGCGTTTATGCATGGTGGCGCGCACCACGAAAGCCTCGGTGAACAGCATAGCAGTGACGGGCACGACGCCGCGCAGCTGCTCTTCGCGGGGGTAATCGGGCGGAGGCGCGGCCTCGTCCAGCGTCGCGATCAGCAGCGCGTCGCCGCGGTCGACGAGCAGGCTGGGCACGCGCTGCACCTGCTGGGCGCGCTCGAATGGCGCGATCGTCGCGTCGCGCAGCGGCAGAAAGCGGCGCTGCTCGCCATTCACCGCGTCGCTGACGCGGCGGTAGATCGCGAGGTCGTACGCGCCGGCAATCACCAGGCTGGTGGTATAGATTTCGACGCGGTGGGTAAAATGCTGGTCGGTCATGGCGTCAGCTTATAGCCAAACCCGCGCACGGTTACAAGGTAGCGCGGGTTGCCGGGGTCGTCTTCGATGCGCTGGCGCAGGCGGTACACCAGCGCGTCGATCGCGTTGTAGTCGTACACCTCGTAGTCCCAGACATTCTGTGCGATCTCGTCTTTGCTGATCACCTGGCCCTTGTGCGAGTACAGCAGCTCGAGCAGCTGGAACTCCTTGACCGTGAGCGGCGGGGCGAGCAGCTTGCCCTGGAGGTACACCTCTTTGGCGCGGCTGTCGATGCGCAGGCCCTCTTCGGTTGCGCGCACGCGCTTGAGGATCTCGAGCGGCAGCGGCCCCTTCTGGGTAGCCTCGGGGTCGTTGAAGACGATCTCGGTATCGGCGACCCACACGCGATCCTGGTTGCGCAGCGGCCGGGCGCCCTCGATCCGCTCGCCGTTGAGGTATGTCCCGTTGGTGCTTTCGAGATCGCGCACCAAGTAGCCGCTCTCGTCGTGCTCGAGGCGGGCGTGCCGGCGCGAGGCCAGCGGGTGGTCGATAATAATATCATTGGCGCTATCGCGACCGAGCGTCAGCGCGGGCTTGTTCCACTCGATCTCGGTAGGGCTGGCATCCTGACGTCGAATTACCAGGAGCGGTGCAGGGTTTGGCTGCATGGAGCACTCCTCGCATGGGCACCCGCGCGGTTTTGAATCCGGCGCGCAATATGGTACAATCGCTATAACTTGTCAAGGATTATACCATCAGGGCGGCGAAAATACCAGACACGTGCATCGGCCGGCAGCAAGCAGTAGGCAGGCGGCGGCCGGACCGAAACACCTGCCAACTGCGGTTGCTTTCCGCTTACTCTTTGGGAGCCCTCGTTGACATATTTGGTCGGCCAGCAGCTGGGCCGCTATCTGGTCCAGGAGGAGATCGGGCGCGGCGGGATGGCGCGCGTCTATCGTGCGCTCGACACGCAGCTGAAGCGGACGGTGGCGCTGAAGGTGCTG
>CALLYN010000835.1 GCA_937858455.1 uncultured Kouleothrix sp. | reverse complement strand
GGAGGGCGCAAGCCCTCCAAAATCATCTCTTTTTGGCCGGTCGCGGCCACGGCGGAAGTTTTCGGGGGCGGCAAAGCCGCCCCCTAACCCCCACCACGTAAATCGCGTTATTGACACGATTTACGGTGCGCGTTTTTGCCTTCGGCAGAGCGGTATTTTTTCAGGTTATGGTGCTGAGATTTTGGCGCTTTGCGCCACCTTCTCAGCACCATGCTGCCGCAAGCAGAAGGAGCCGATATCGCAGGCGACCGCGTAAGCCCTGTTATTGGGAGCCTGCTCGATCGCCACAGGCGCTGCCCGGCGCCCAAGAGGAGGTGATGCGCCGACCCGAACTGAAAGCAGGATCACTGCGGGATCAACGCGCCGCGATGGGTAGCACAAGGAGGGAGACACGTGATGAAGCGACGCACCCCCTGGCCGCGCATAACCGTAGCCGTGGCCACACTGCTGGCTGTACTGGCGATGACAGTAGCTTCCGCCGCCGCAGCCCCGCTGGTTCCGGAAGACCCGACGCCCGTCTTGATCGTACGCAATGTATTCGACGTGCAGACGCGCTCGGCGATAGCGGCGACCGGCGCGCTGATCCTCGAAGTCGGCCACGATTACGTGCTGGTCGAGGCCACCGCGCGCGAGCAGCGGGCGATCAAGCGCCTCGGCCTGGATATCTCGGCGCCGACGCCGGACGAGGCGACGACTCTGGCCTTCCCGACGGCCGACTCGAACTACCACGACTACGCCGAGATGGTGGCCGAGATCCAGCAGGCCGAGATCGATCACCCGGCGATCTTCGACCTGTTCAGCCTGGGCACCTCGTACGAGGGCCGTACGATCTGGGCCGGCAAAATCTCCGACAATGTCGGCATCGACGAAGACGAGCCCGAGGTGCTCTTCACCCACCACCAGCACGCCCGCGAGCACCTCACCGTCGAGCAGGCGCTGTACACCCTGCGCACGCTCACCGACGAGTACGGCGTCGACCCGCAGATCACCAGCCTGGTCGACAGCCGCGAGATCTGGATCGTCTTCGACATGAACCCGGACGGCGGCGAGTACGACATTGCCACCGGCAGCTACCGCTCGTGGCGCAAAAACCGCCAGCCGAACACCGGCTCGGCCTACACCGGCACCGACCTGAACCGCAACTGGGATTACCGCTGGGGCTGCTGTGGCGGCAGCAGCGGTACGACGAGCAGCGAAACATACCGTGGCCCGTCGGGCTTCTCGGCGCCGGAGACAGCGCGCGTGCGCGATTTTGTCAATAGCCGCGTGGTGAACGGCAAGCAGCAGATCACCGTCGCGATCGACTTCCACACCTACCAGGAGCTGATCCTCTGGCCATACGGCTACACCGTCACCGACGTGCCGGCCGACATGACCCAGGACGACCGCGACGTGCTGGCGGCGATGGGCCAGGCAATGGCCGCCACCAATGGCTACACCCCCGAGCAGGCCAGCGACCTGTACATCACCGACGGCTCGATCAACGACTGGCTGTACGGCACTTACCGCATCCTGAACTACACCTTCGAGATGTACCCGAAGACCTCGAACCCCGGCTTCTACCCGCCCGACGAAGTCATACCGGCCGAGACGGCCCGCAACCGCAGCGCCATCCTGTACCTGCTCGGGCAGGCGGCCTGCCCATACAGCGTGATCGGCAAAACCGTGCAGTACTGCCAGGGCAGCAGCACCGGCCTGCGCGCGCCAACCGCCAACGCCGCCGTCGCCAGCGGCGCGGGCGACAACAACGGCTTCGAGGGAACGCCGGGCAACGCCTACGCCGACGACGGGCTGTACGCAGTAGACACCAACAGCGGCAGCAACACCAACACTGCGTGCACCAATACCGGCAAAGACAAGCACCGCTTCTCGAGCTATGGCTTCAGCATCCCCGGCGGCACGACGATCAGCGGCATCGAGGTGCGGCTGAACGCCAAGGCCGACAGCACCACCGGCGCGCCGAAGATCTGCGTCGAGCTCTCGTGGGATGGCGGCGCGAGCTGGACGGCGGCCAAATCAACCGGCACCCTGGCCACCAGCGAAGGCTCCTACAGCGTGGGCGGGGCCGGCGACACCTGGGGGCGCAGCTGGAGCAGCGGCGACTTCAGCAACACGAACTTTCAAGTGCGCCTCACGAACGTCGCAAGCAACACCTCGCGCGATTTTTCGCTCGACCGCGTGGCGGTGCAGGTGCGCTACCAGCCGTAGCGCGCCAGTAACGCGCTGCAAGAAACACTGGCGTTTGGAGCAATTTCATCGCTCTAAACGCCGGTATTTCAGCTGGGTTGCAGCCGCGGCCTAACCAATTTCGGCTGCTCAGCTGCTTTACGCTGGGGGGGCTCGGGGGCGGAGACGCCGCCCCCGACTTTTCGTTTTGGTATGCCCTGCCGGGCATTACCGGGCAGGGCATACCAAAACGAAAAAGATTAGGCAAGAGAGAGCCTCTAAAATTCTCACAGAAATCTAAAATTTTAATATTGACTCGCTGCCGGCACCCGACTATAGTAACAATCACTCACGCATCTGGGTCTATAGCCGGCAAAGGAGCCGCATTCGACGCGAAGGATCACGTCATGGCGCAGCGGGTGACGCTTGAAACAATCGCGCGCGCGAGCGGTGTATCGCTGGCCACGGTGTCGCTGGTGCTGCGCGACAAGCCCGGCATTCACCAGGAGACGCGCCGGCGCGTGCTGAGCGCGGCGCGCCAGCTGGGCTACCAGCGCAAGCCAGCCGAGCTGCTGATGCCGCCGGCGCTGCAGCAGATCGGCGTGCTGATCAAGTCGCGCGCCGACGACCCGCCCCAGAGCAACCCCTTCTACGCGCCGGTGCTGGCCGGCATCGAGGCCAGCTGCCGCCGCCAGCAGATCAATATGCTCTACGCCACCGTGCCGGTGGACGAGGATAACTACCCGCAAGAGCTGCCGCGCCTGCTCATGGAAGACGACCTCGACGGACTGCTGCTGGTCGGCGCGTTTGTCGGCGCGACGATCGCCCACCTGATGCAGCGCCGCGCCATCCCCACCGTGCTGGTGGATTCGTACGCCGCCGACAACAGCTACGACTCGGTTGTCTCCGATAATTTTCGCGGCGCCTACCAGGCTGTGAGCTACCTCATCCGCAGCGGCCACCAGCACATCGGCCTGGCCGGCAGCCTGCCGCGCGCCTACCCCAGCATCGCAGAGCGCCGGCGCGGCTATGCCCAGGCGCTGGCGGACCATGGCCTGGCCGAGCAGTATTTCGCCGACTGCCACTTTAACCAGAGCGAGGCGATCGTTTCGACCCAGGCGCTGCTGCGGCGCGCGCCGCAGGTCAGCGCGATGTTCTGCACGAACGACTACATGGCCGTAGCCGTGACGCAGGCGGCGCACGAGCTGGGGCTGCGCGTGCCCGAGGATCTGTCGATCGTCGGCTTCGACGATATCGAGCTTGCGGCGCACGTGCAGCCGCCGCTCACCACCATGCAGATCGACAAGATCAGCATGGGCCGGATGGCCGTGCAGCTGCTGACCAACCGCGCCGAGCAGCCGGCCGCCGGCGGCGTGACGCTGATGCTGCGCCCAACGCTGATCGAGCGCCAGTCGGTGCGCGCGCTCGCGGCCCTGGCGAGCGCGGGGAGTGGGTAGCCGCCGAGCGATGATCTTGAGGCAAGGCATGAAGCGAATCGTCGGGATTCTGGCGGTGATTGGGCTGCTGGCCGGCTGCGCGGCGATCCCGGGCATGCCGCCTACGCCGTGCGCGGGCGGCCCGGCATGCCCCGCGAC
>CALLYN010000834.1 GCA_937858455.1 uncultured Kouleothrix sp. | reverse complement strand
GAGCTCGAGCGCCACATCGAGCAGCGGGTTACGGCCCGTCACCTCGAACACCTCGTAGGCCAGCTGCTTGACGATCTTGCCGCGCGGGTCGAAATTCTTATACACGCGGTGGCCGAAGCCCATCAGCTTGCCTTCGCCGCGTTTCACGCTGGCGATAAACTCGGGGATGTTCTTGGTGGTAGCGATCTTCGAGAGCATGCGCACCACCGCCTCGTTCGCGCCGCCGTGCAGCGGGCCGTACAGCGCCGCCGCCGCGCCGGCCAGCGCCACGTACGGGTCGGCATGGGCCGAGCCGATCGCGCGCATGGTGTTGGTGCTGCAGTTCTGCTCGTGGTCGGCGTGCAGGATGAACAGGATATCGAGCGCGCGCTCAAGCACGGGGTTGGGCTTGTAGTGGTGCTCGGTGCGCTTGAACATCATGCTCAGGAAATTGCCGGTGTAGCTCAGATCGTCGTCGGGGTACACCACCGGCAGGCCGCGGATATGGCGGTACGAGAAGGCCGCGATCGTCGGCACCTCGGAGATCAGCCGCACGATCTGCTCGTTGCGGATGGCCGGGTCGAAGATATTGGCCGACTCGGGGTGGAAACTCGACGACGCGCCGACCGCGCTGATGAACATGCCCATGGGGTGCGCGTCGTGGCGGAAGGCGTCGATCAGGTGCTTGATATTCTCGTGAATAAACCAGTGCTTTTTGATCTCGGCTTCGAGCTTGGCTAGCTGAGGCGCCGTAGGCAGCTCGCCGTTCAGGATCAGGTAGGCCGTCTCGAGGTGCGTGCTCTTCTCGGCAAGCTGCTCGATTGGGTAGCCGCGATACAGCAAAATGCCTTCGTCGCCGTCGAGGTAGGTGATCGAGCTTTTCGTCGACGCGGTGTTGGTGAAGGCTGGGTCGTAGCTCATCAGGCCATAGTCGGCCGGATCGAGCTTGAACTGGCGCAGATCGCTTGCGCGGATCGCACCATCGACAATCGGAACCTCGTATTTCTTGCCGGTTCGATTATCGGTTACGGTGAGTGTATCCGTCGACATTGGCGGTTGTAGTCCTTTCTCCTGTAAAGGGTTCTGGTTCCCATAAACGCAAACCTTGGCGAGCGCGGATATTATACCCCGATTTTATCTTTATAGACGATCAAGTGGTGCTATCATACGAGTCGCGCAGATCAGTTTTGTTACAGGTATGCCAATGCCCGAAACCTTTGTTCCGCCGCGCCGGGCGCTTGCGGTGATGGCCCACCCCGACGATATCGAGTTCATGGCCGGCGGCCTGGTGTCGCGCTGGGCGCGCGCTGGCACCGAGCTGCACTACTGCCTGCTGACCGATGGCAACAGCGGCAGCCGCGACCCGAGCCTTACGCCTGCGGCACTGGCGACGATCCGCCGCGCCGAGCAGCAGGCTGCTGGGGCGATCTTCGGCGTGTCAAGCTACGCGTTTCTAGGCCACACCGATGGCCGGCTGGTGGCGAGCATCGAGCTGCGGCTGGCAATCGCCCGCGAGATCCGGCGCGTGCGCCCCGACGCAGTGCTCACGTGCGACCCGCGCTTCTTCTATGGGCCGAGCTATATCAACCACCCCGACCATCGCGCCGCCGCCGAGGCGACGCTGGCCGCGGTGATGCCGATCGCCAACACGCGCCTGGCCGCGCTCGAGCTGCTGGCCGAGGGCCTCGAGCCGCACGATGTCGCCGAAGTGTACATGGCCATCCCCGACTCTGCAACGCTGTGGGTACCGCTGGAAAAGCAAGATCTCGACCGCAAGATCGACGCGATGCGGGCGCATGCCAGCCAGCTGGGCGGCTGGGACGCGGCCGCGATGATCCGCCAGTTCGCCGAAGGCACCGCCCAGCAGGCGCGCGCCAATGGCGTCGAGTGTGCCCTGGCCGAGGCGTACGTGCGCGTGGTGCTGCGCCAGCCACCGCCCGCCGACTGAGGCACGCATTGCCAGCTCATTGCACCGAAGGCGTACGGGCGCGATAGTTCGCGACCGCACCGTGTCAAGCCGATCATAGGACGTACGCGGTGTCCTCCCGCATGGGAGGCTTGGAGGGCTTGCGCCCTCCAAAATCATCTCTTTTTTTTGGCCGGTCGCGGCCACGGCGGTGGCCACGGCCGGCCAAAAAGGAAGTTTCGGGGCGACAAAGCCGCCCCCCGAACCCCACCGCGTAACTCGTGTCAATTCAATGGAGAAAACTATGACACACGAGACCGCCGCAGCAAGCATTGGCCACGCGCCGCTGGTGATCGAGCCAGTGGCCAGCGCACGCGCCAAATCGCGCTTCATCATGTTCCCCTGGCAGGTGTACGCCGGCAACCCGGCGTGGGTGCCGCCGCTGCTGAGCGAGCGCAAGCGCACCTTCGACCCGGCCGTCAACCCGTTCTTCAAGCATGCCGAGGTGCAGCTGTTTGTCGCGCGCCGTGGCAGCCAGGACGCCGGCACGATCGCCGCGATCGTCAACCACGCCTACACCAGCGTCCAGCACGAGGATGTAGGCTTCTTCGGCTTTTTCGAAGTGCGGCGCGACGCCGAGGCCGCCGCAGCGCTGCTGGCCGCCGCCGAGGATTGGCTGCGGGCGCGCGGGTTGCGCACCGTGCGCGGCCCGATCAACTTCGCCACCGACAACGAGTCCGGGCTGCTGCTCGACGCATTCGACCAGCCGCCGATACTGATGACCGCCTACAACCCGCCATACTACCGCGAGTATATCGAGGGCGCCGGCTACAGCAAGGCGATGGACTGGTACGCCTACATGCTCGACCGCGCCCACCTCGGCGGTGGTGCGACCGACGCGCTGCCGCCCAAGCTGCTGCGCACCGTCGAGATCGCGCGGCGGCGCAGCGGGGCAACCTTCCGCAAAGTGCGCATGAACGAGTTCGCCGCCGAGCTTGGGCGCGTGCGGACGATCTACAACCGCGCCTGGGAGCGCAACTACAGCTTCGTGCCAATGGACGACGACGAGATCGACTATATGGCTGCGGGGCTGAAGTCGATCATCGACCCCGACCTAGTATTCATTGCCGAAGTGCACGGCGAGCCGGTGGGCGTATCGATCAGCCTGCCCGACTACAACCAGGTGCTGCAGCATATTAACGGCCGGCTGCTGCCGTTCGGCTGGCTGCGGGTGCTGCGCGAGCGCTCGCACATCGACACGGCGCGCGTTTTCGCCATGGGCATCGTGCCCGAGTACCGCCAGCGCGGCATCGACGCGGTGTTTTATTTTGAAACGTTCAAGGAAGGCGTGCGCAAGGGCTACCAGCGCGCCGAGCTGTCGCTAATCGTCGAGAACAACCTGCCGATGCGGCGGGTGATCGAGGGGCTGGGAGCCTGGATCAACAAAACCTACCGGATCTACGAGAAGCGGCTGCCATAGCAGCGGAGAACACAGCGCAGGTTGCAGAACGAAATCTGCAACCTGCGAGCTTGCAAAGGAGCCTGGCACGGCGCCGCGAACCGGCCGGAGGTGGATCGGCTAGCCCTTCACCGAGCCGGCCAGCAGGCCGCGCACGAAGAAGCGCTGGAGGCTGAAGAATACGACCAGCGGCAGCAACATCGAGATGAACGCGCCGGCCGTCAGCAAGTGCCAATCCTGGCCGCGCGAGCCAGTGATATTGGCCAGCACCATCGTCAGCACTTGCACATTTGGCGTCGCGCCGATAAAGATCAGCGCCACCAGGTAGTCGTTCCAGACCCACAGGAACTGGAAGATCGCGAACGACGCCAGCGCCGGCACCGAGAGCGGCAGGATCAGGCGCGTGAAGATCGTAAACGGCGTCGCGCCATCGATAAATGCCGACTCAAGGATCTCGCGCGGCAGCTCGCTGATGTAGTTGTACAGCAGGTAGGTGGCCAGCGGCAGGCCGAAGCCGGTGTGCGCCAGCCAGACGGACAAAAAGGTGCCATTGATACCCAGACGCACGTAGTCGCGCAGGATCGGCACCAGCGCCAGCTGGAGCGGCACTACCAGCAGTGTCACAATGATCGCGAACAGCAGCTTGCGGCCAGGGAAGCGCATCCAGGCGAACCCATACGCGGCGAATGCCGCCATCAAGATCGGGATCACCGTCGCGGGAATCGACACGGCCACCGAGTTCAGGAACGCGCTGCCGAAGTCGGTACCCGCATCGGCTTTAACGACGCCATTCTGATCCTCGGCTTTGCCGGTGAGCACGTTTTGGTAATTGCGCAATGTGAAGTTGGTATCCGCGCGCGTTTGATAGCTTTGTACGGCGATCGAGCGCTGGCGGCGGCTGGCCCACTTGATCTGCCCGCCATCGGGCAGCGGGTAGCCGGCTTGGAGCTGGGCGTCAGTCACCGACAGGCCGCCAAGATCCGGAATAACCACCGGCTGATCGAGCGGCGTGGCGCGCGGCAGCGTAATCGTCTGGCTGGTGACCAGCTCGCTATGCGGGAAGATCGCCCACCAGCCACTGGTATTAATGTTATTACGCGGCCGGAACGATGAGATCAGCAAGCCAAAGGTCGGAACCGTCCAAAGCAGGCAGATGATCGCCAGCACAATATTGACGAACAGGGTGCCTATAAGCTGTTGGCGGCGTTTGCTGATGGCGCGAGGGCTGACCGCTGTAGCACTCATCTGAAGCCCTCCTGCTTACCTAACTGTCGCAGATTATAGTAGATCACCGGCGAAACCGCGATCAGCAGCACGATCGCAATCGCCGCGCCGCGCCCGAAATCGCGATTGGTGAAGAACTGGCGGTAGAACTGCGTCGCAATCACGTGCGTACCGTACTGGCCGCCGGTCATCACGATCACCACGTCGAAAATCTTGAGCGAGAAGATCACGATTGTGGTGGTGACGGTAATGATCGTGCTCATGATCGCCGGGATCATAATCTGGAAGAACACCTGCCACTCGGTCGCGCCGTCGACGCGCGAGGCCTCGAGGATGTCGGTGGGGATGCCTTTGATCGCCGACGAGAAAATCACCATCGCGAAGCCAGTCTGGAGCCAGATCATGATGATCACCAGGAACAAGTTGTTCCACGGCTGGAGCAGGCTCGTCCAGGCTTGCGGCTGGCCGCCCAAGCCGGTCACGATCGCGTTGAGCAGGCCGATCTGCGGCTCGCCGGGCGGTGCATAGTAGTAGATGAAGCGCCAGATCACGCCGGCGCCGACGAACGAGATCGCCATCGGCATGAAGATCAGCGCCTTGGCCAGATTCTCGAACTTGCTG
>CALLYN010000833.1 GCA_937858455.1 uncultured Kouleothrix sp. | reverse complement strand
CTTCCACCACGCCATCGCCGACCTCGAGCACCGACACGTCGAACGTGCCGCCGCCCAGGTCGAACACCAGAATCGTCTCGTCCTTCTTCTTGTCGAGGCCGTACGCCAGCGCGGCCGCCGTCGGCTCGTTGATGATCCGCAGCACCTCGAGCCCGGCGATCTTGCCGGCATCCTTGGTGGCCTGGCGCTGGCTGTCGTTGAAGTAGGCCGGAACCGTGATCACCGCCTGCGTCACCGTCTCGCCCAGGTACGCCTCGGCGTCGGCCTTCAGCTTCTGCAGCACCATGGCCGAGATCTCCTGCGGCGCGTACTCTTTGGCCGTCTGGGCCGAGTGGATGCGCACGTCGGCGCGCGGGCCTTTGGAAACCTTGAACGGCACCATCTCGCGCTCGACGTTGGTCTCGTCGAAGTTGCGGCCGATGAAGCGCTTGATCGAGAAGAATGTATTCTCGGGGTTGATCGTCGCCTGGCGCTTGGCCGTCTGGCCCACCAGGCGCTCGCCATTTTTTGTAAACGCAACGACCGATGGGGTGGTGCGGTTGCCCTCGGCGTTGGGGATCACGACGGCGTCGCCGCCCTCCATCACCGCCACGCACGAGTTCGTGGTTCCCAGGTCGATACCGACTATCTTTGCCATGCTATTCCTCACTTCTATGAACTACGAGTTGCGTTCGAGGCGCGAGCAGCTGCTGCACAACCTTTCCGCAACTCGCGCTGCCATTAGTGTACTGTATTTGCGATAGTGGGCTATAAGAGCGGCGTTAGAGAAATGTTAGAATCGGCGAGCGAGGCCGGGCGTGCATGCCTCAGGCTGCCCGCCAGAGGCCACACCGCGCGCCGGGCGGCGCTTCTGACAGGAAATTATCAGCATCTTGTAATGTAATTATCAGCTATAGTTCGCGGGCGGCAGTGTATCATAGCAAGGCTTAGGGCAGCGCAGGTACCCATACAACGCATTGGAGACACAGATGCTCTGGTTGATCTGGATCGCGATCATGCTGCTGACGCCCATTCTCGCCGGTGTGAGCGTATGGCGCGAGACGCGCGCCAACGCCGAGCCGGCCATCGCCGAGCCAAGCGGCGATCGGCTGCAGGCGTAGCCCACTCCTAACCCCTCGCCATTCCCTTTCCATAGGCGCGCGGAAGCCCGCAGGCGGTGTAGCCTGCGGGTTTGGTGTGTTATAGTATGGGCTCGCGCAACGCGCCCGCCGTGGGGCGTTCACGTTCGGCACGGCGGCACTATGTTTGGCCTCCGGCGGCCGCGCGCAGCAGGAGAACAGAGCGTTGACTGGAACCGCAGATCTGATCGGCACAACCTTAGGCGCATACGAGCTGCACGCGCTGCTCGGCAGCGGCGGCATGGCCCGCGTGTACCGCGCCACCGACACGCGGCTGCGCCGCGAGGTTGCCGTCAAGGTGCTCACCGCGCAGGCCGCGCGCACCCCCGGCCTGCCCGAGCGCTTCCAGCAAGAGGCGCGGCTGATCGCCAGCCTGCGCCACCCCAATATCGTCCAGGTGTACGATTTCGGCGAGCACGCCGGCTACACCTACATGGTGCAAGAGCTGCTGGCTGGCCCGACGCTGGCGCAGCAGCTGGCCACGCAGGCCGCCACCGGCCGGCGCTTCGAGCGCGCCCAGGTGCTCGAGATCGTGCGCCAGCTGGCCGCCGCGCTCGACGCGGCCCACGCCGCCGGCATCATCCACCGCGATGTCAAGCCCGCGAATGCGATCTGGAACGGCCGCGGCGACCTGGTGCTCACCGATTTCGGCATCGCCAAGGGCGCGCAGCCTGGCGCCGAGTTCACCCAGGCCGGCATGGTGGTCGGCACGCCCGACTACTTATCGCCCGAGCAGGCGCGCGGCCTGCCGCTCACATCCGCCAGCGACATCTACTCGCTGGGCGTGGTGCTGTACGAGCTGCTGGCTGGGCGCGCGCCCTTCCACGCCGATACGCCCATGGCCGCAGTGCTCGGCCACATCCAAGACGCGCCGCCGCCGCTGCGGCCATCGCGCCCCGACCTGCCGCCCGGCGTCGAGCAGGTGATCTTGCAGGCCATGGCCAAAGACCCGGCCGCGCGCTTTCGCAATGCCAGCGCGCTGGCGCGGGCGCTCGAGGCAGCCTGGCCGGCAACAGCCGCCCGCACGCTGCATAGCCAGCCAACCCAGGCCTGGGCGCCGTTGAAGGCGGCGTGCATGAGGGCGGCGATCAGGATGCTCTGTTGCGCGCCGTTGAAAATCCAGGTCCAGAGGATGGTCAGGGTCATGATCATGAGCGTGTTGAAAAGCGCATGGAAATTTGTCGCGACCATTTTGAGAAGCGGTCACATCCTATCATTGACATTGTAGCGGAAGGTGCGTCTTTACTGGAACAATATTATTACCTCATCCATCTTACTGATTGGATATCCTATTATCTCGCAAAAGAAAATCAGGTTGATCCTGATCTCGAAGAGGCCGTTGACTATGTGAAGGAAGAATTGGGGAAACTAAAATGAATTTGATAATAAATAAGGAAACAACATTTATCGATTTGGGCTTGATCGATTAC
>CALLYN010000832.1 GCA_937858455.1 uncultured Kouleothrix sp. | reverse complement strand
GGCTGCGCGCACGCTGGCCCAGCAGTTTGCCTGGGAGCACGTGCTGGCGCCGCTGGCCGCGTGGGTGCAGCGCGCCGGGCGCGGCGAAGTGGTGCGGCACGCCGAACCCGCGCGCGCCGCGATAGCGAGGAGCATGCCAATGAGCGAGCAGCAGCGCGAGCTGATACAGCAGATGGAGGCGAGCTGGCGGCTGGATGCGCCAGCGCCGGCGGGGCTGCGCGGCCTGGCGGTACGCCTGATCCGGCGCGGGCTGGCGCCGCTGCTGGCGCAGCAGCGCTCGTTCAACGCGGCAGCGCTGCGGCTGATGTACCGGCTGCACGACCCCGACGCGCCGCAGGATGAGTAGGTGTGAAGGCGCGGCCGGCACGCCGCGCGGCACAGAGAGGCGTATCGGGCTGCCCTGAGGCATAGCCGAATGTGGCTGAGGCTGGCACAGCGGTCTTTTGCATCACCACAGCGCGGCGCCCGCCGCAGCCTGGAAATGTTAGCGCTCGGCGGGCGGCCGGCCAGACTCGGCGAGACGGGCTTCAAGCTCGGCGACGCGGGCGCGCAGCTGGCGCTGCTCGTCGCGCAGGGCCTTGAGCTGGCCCTCGATCGAGCGCAGACGCTGCTCGCTGTGCATAGCCTCGAGCGACTGAACGCGGCTGGTGAGGTGGTGCAGGTGCGTGACGATCGCCTCGGACACGCGCACTGCCGCGCCGTGAAACTCGCTGGCCTGCTGCAGCTGCGGCAGCTGGTACCACCACGTGAGCTTGCGCGCGGCGCGCTGGCCCAGCTCGAAGGCGCGGCCAAGCGCGCCCGCGCGCGCAACCACGCGCCCCAGGTCGAGCGACCAGGTAGCGTGCATCTGCGCGACATTCTCGGCCAGGTAGGTATCGGCCATGAAGCGCTCGTCGAGCTGCGCGACGCGCTGGTGCTGATCGACCGCGCGCTCGACAGCTTCGAGCGCCGCGAAGACGCTGTGCCCCTCGGGCTCGACCCAGATGATCGCCATAAACTCCTCGCTGCTGTGGCTGCGCCGCGCGCATTATAGCGCAGTTTTTGCCAGGTGCTCTTTCGCGCTGCGGCAGAGCGGCGGCTCTGCCACAGCGCGAAAAACGCAAACCTTTGGAGGGCCTGCGACCCTCCAAACCTCATAGATTGTGTTACACTACGTGGCTTCGCCACGTAGTGTAACACAATCAGAAATTCGGGGGCGGCTTCGCCGCCCCCAAACCCCCACCAAGCCGAAGTCAGAGAAAGATGGCTGAATGCCATGCTGCCGCAGGCAACAGAAAGCGCGCAGACGGAAGCTGCTTAGCGGCGCGCCACCGGCACCAACATGTCGTGTACCTGTGCAGCCACTAGCATATGCACGCTGATCGACAGGTTGTTGACCGCCGAGCTCAGCGTGACGGTGCCATCGTAGCTGCCCGGCGCCTTGCCGGCCGCGTCGAGCGTCAGCGTAATGCTGCCGGGCGTGCTGCCGCTGCCGGGGCTGGCGGCGAGCCAGGGCTGATCGTCGCTGGCGCTCCAGGCGATCGCGCCGCCGGCCAGGTCGCTGATGCCGAGCGCGAGCGTGCGGCTGGTGTTGGCTTGCACCAGCAGCGATACGCTGCTGCTCGAGGCGTGCAGGCCCGATGCGAGCAGCAGCGCGTTGTTGTTCGCGCTGCGCCGCAAGGCCGGCCACGGCTGCGCCGACTGGCTCGCGGCGCCGTCGAAATCCCAGGCATACAGGCCGCCGGTGCTCTGGTTGCCGCGCGCGCCGGCCGCCACCAGCTCGAGCTTGCCGTCGCCGTCGATATCGCCGACCGCCGCAGCGCCGTTGACGCTGAACTCGGTGTTGAGCGCCCACTGGCCATTTTGCGGCGGGATGGTGGTGCGCGTAAGCTGGCCGCCGGCCTTGTTCCAGGCCACAATGTCGAAGTTCGAGGGCACGAACACCTCGGGGCTGCCGTCGCCATCGACATCGGCCACCACCGGCGAGGCGTTGGTGCTCCAGCTGATGGTGCCGCTGGCGCCGGCCGGGATCAGCGGCTTCTTCGGCCAGCCGGCCAGCTCGGAGCCATTGCCGTTGAACACGTGCACCCAGCCATCGGGCGGCGTGCTGAGGCCATCCTTTACTTCGGCGGTATTGACGATCACCTCAGGCTCGGGGTCGCCGTCCATGTTCGCCAGCGCGGGCGAGGCGAAGGCGTACTGGCCTGGAATCGCGCGCGGCCAGCCGGGCAGCGCATTGCCGCTCGCGTCCCAGGCGTTGATATACTCGCCTGCGCCCGCGTGCACGCGCCCGCCTGGCGCGCAGGCGGCCACGCCGTTGTAGCAGCGCCCGGTGCCCACCACGATATCGAGCTTGCCGTCGCCGTTGATGTCGCCAATGGCCGGCGACGACCAGATCACCTCGTCGATCTGCTTGGGGAAGCCGGCGATGTCGATCAGGTTGCTGTCGTAGACGTGCAGGATGCCGCCGTCGAGGGTTTTCTTGCCGGGGTCGACGTGCGAGTCGACGCCGATGATGATCTCGGGCGCGCCGTCGCCGTTGATATCGGCGATCGCGGGCGACGACCAGATCGTATCGAACACAAAGCGGCCCTTGGTGACGACGCAGTTGTTGTTCATGATTCGCACCTGCGCGTCGAAGCCGCCGAAGATGATCTCCTTCTGCCCGTCGCCGTTCAGGTCGGCGACTGCGGGCGAGGAGTAGACGCCATCGGGCACCTTGTTGCCGTCGAAGTCGTTGGTGGCGGTGAAGGCGCAGCGCAGCGTGCCGTTGCTGCGCAGCACATACACGCCCGCGCCGCTGTTCTGGGCAGTGAAGGTGCTGCCGGCGCTGACAACGACCTCGTTCGTGCCGTCGCCGTCGAGGTCGGCGATGGCGGGCTTGCTTTCGATCGCCATATTGCCGGTGTCGTACTCCCACAGCTTGGCGCCACTGCCGGTGTAGGCGTGCACCTTGCCGTCGCTCGCGCCGACGACGATATCGCTCACGCCGTCGCCGTTCACATCGCCAAGCGCGACCGAGCCGAAGCGCACAGGCGCGCCATTCAGCGAGACGGGAAAGCCTGGGTGTACGGTGGGCGCGGCGGCGATGGCGGGTGCCGCGAGCGTGCTGGAGTTCGACAGAGCCGAGGAAGCCAGTGCCAGTGCCAGTGTCAGCAGGGGAAATGCCCTACGGAGGCGAAATTGAGCCATAGTGGTGTGTGCTCCTTCGCTGTTGTACTGCGGCGATGTCGTGCGGCGAACCAATGTGTTCATTATAGCATCCGGGGGTGGCCGCCGAAGGCCGACGCTCTGAGGCACGATAGTTGACGCAGCGCTGTGGACGCGCGCCGTGGCTGCCTGACGCTTCGCACGCGCTGGCGCGGCAGCGGCACGCCGGGCAGCGCAGCCACCGCGCCAGCGCGGCTGGCGAAAGTGTGATCAAATGCTCACCTGGGCGCGGCGCTGGCGGGCAGGCTGCGCGCCCAGGTGAACAGCTAACGAGGAATCAGGCTCACGATCGTTTGAAAGTCGCGCATCCAGGCGTCGAGGGCCACAAACGCCTGGTTACGCGCGCGCGTGGCCGCCACAGCACGGGCATGCTGCTGCTGGCGCGCCCGCAGCGTATCGACACGGCGGCCAGCTGGCGCTGCCCTACGGCGATCTGCTCGGCGTTGACGCCGTAGGCCGTTAGGTGCGCCAGGATCGCCTCATCGTTCAGCGCATTGGCGTAGAATTGCTCGGCATAGTGCTGCCAGGCGGTCTGCGCGCGTGGGCATTGTTCGCCGAGGCCAAGCGCCTGGGCGAGCGCGCGCTCGCCGCGCAGCGCGACCTGCGCAATCGCGCGGTGCTGCGCGAATATACTGCGAGCAGATGCCTGGGCGGCGTGGTGCCTATTGATTGCAGCGATGCTCGCGCCATACTGCGAAGACTGATCGATGAACAGCTCCCAGGCATGGTGGTGAAGAGCGAGGCCTTCCTTCAAGCGCTCGGCGCTGTAGCCATAGTTGGCAAGCAGCGTGCGTTGGCGCTCGCTTTCGAGCATAAAGAGGAGCGCCATTCTCGCAGTATATGCGCGCTGCTCCATCGAGTCGGTGGTGCTGTACTTCTCGCCCCACGGCAGCCTGCGGTTCTGCCGCGGCTTGGCGCGCTTGGCGGGCGGGGCGGCGCCTTTGCGGGTTTGCGCGGCAGCTTCCGAGGTAGGCGTGAGCGTTTCTGAGGTTGCTCCGGCGCCTTTGCGGGCTCGCGCAGCGACTTTGCGGGCTCGCGTTGCCGCTTCGGGGGCTGGCGCTGTGGCTTCGGGGGTTGGCTGCGCTGCTACACGGCGAGACGGACGTTTGGCCTTACGATGCATGGGTACACTCCGGGTGTGTTTCAGAGTGGTTAAGTAGCGCGCCTAAGCACCTGGCGGATCCATTGTTTCATGTACCGCCCGGCGCGGCCCGCAGCAACCCACCCATGCTTGCAAAGTGTAAGCGTTTTAATTATGAAATAGGAACAGACGGCTAGCTACGCGCGGCGCACAGTCTCGGCGGCGTGCTGGTACACCTGCAGCGTCTCGCGGGCCGCGCGCGCCCACGAGAACTGCGCGGCGCGGGCAGGGCCGGCCTGGCGCAGTCGCGCGGCGGTGGCTTCGTCGGCCAGTATTTGTGCCAGCGCCTCGGCGATGCTGGCGCTGTCGAGCGGATCGCAGTAGAGCCCGGCGTCGCCGAGCACCTCGGGCAGCGAGCTTATGTTGGCGGCGACGGTTGGCACGCCGCTGGCCAGCGCCTCGAGCACCGGCAAGCCGAAGCCCTCGTAGAGCGAGGGGTAGACAAACGCCGCCGCGCCAGCCACGAGCAGGGGCAGCTCGGCGGCGGGCACCCGGCCGAGCCAGAGCACATACCCGGCTACGCCGGCGCGCTCGGGGGCGGCGAGGATCTGCTCGAACTTCCAGCCGTACCCGCCGGCGATTGCCAGCGGCGGCGCCTCCAGGCCCTGCGCGGCCAGCGTAGCGCGCAGCCGGGCGTAGGCCTCGATCAGGCGGACGTGGTTCTTGCGCGGCTCGATCGTGCCGAGGGTAAGAATATAGCCGTTGGGGTGCAGGCCGTAGCGCTCGATCGCCGGCTGCACCTCGGCGGGCGCGCGCGGAGCGAACTGCGGGCCGGCGGCCTCGTACACCACGCTGATGCGCTCGGCGGGCACATGGAGGTAGCGCTCGATGTCGCGCCTGGTGGCATGCGACACCGCGATCAGGTGGGTAGCGCGCGTGGCGGCGAACTGATCTTTGGCGCTGTGCAGCGCGGTATTATCGCTCACATGCCACTCGGGATGCGAGAGCGTGGTGAGGTCGTGGATCGTAAGCACGGCGGCGCCGCGCGGCGGCCGGTACTGGAACTGGTCGGAGCAGTGGAACACATCGGCGCGGCCGAGCGCGGCGCGCAGCTGGAGGCCTACCGCGCCGGTAGCGGCGAGCGACCACGGCGCGTCGAGCGCGTGGTCGG
>CALLYN010000831.1 GCA_937858455.1 uncultured Kouleothrix sp. | reverse complement strand
CATTATCCGTTCATTCGCGTGCGGGCGGCGTCAGTCCTGGATGAAACCGACTTTGCCCTTGAAGTTCTGCATGACCATCGGATTGGTCGTCGTCGAATAGAGACGGTTCACCCGGCCCAGAAACACCGATTGCGGATCCGTCGGATCGGCGAAGCCATCATCGGGCCGCGCCAGAGCCGTCGCCGTCGTGGGCTTCACGATGTAGGGCGTCACGATGATCATCAGCTCGGTTTCCTGCCGCAGATAATCGCGCGAGCGGAACAGCGTGCCGAGGATGGGCAGGTTCATCAGGCCGGGAAGGCCGTTGATGACCTGACGGCTCATCGTCTGGATGATGCCGGCCGATGCGATCGAGGCGCCCGACGGCACGCTGCCGCGCAGCAGCCCAGGCGCCTCCAAAGCCGAAGACCCGGCGCTCGACCTGTCGTCGGCCTCGCCAGTGGACGCGTTTGAGGTGTTCCGGCTCGAAACCGACCCGTACATCGCAGCCTACGCGGCGGCGAACGGCTACAGCGTCGAGGCCGCGCGCGCCGACTACCCCAGCGTCTGGTGGAGCGGCGAGTCGTCGTAGCCGGCCAGCAGGTCGGCCGGGTCGTCGTACACCGCCAGCGCGCCCGCGAGGTCGGCGTCGCCCCAGCCGCCCGAGCGCAGCGCGACAATGCCGATGCCGGCCTTGGCGGCGGCCTCTACATCGTAGGGCGTATCGCCGATCATCAGCACCTGGCCGGCCGGCAGCCCCAGCTGGCCAAGCGCGGCCTCGACGATGTCGGGGTCGGGCTTGGAGCGCGGCGCATCGCTCGACGAAGTGCTGGACTCAAACAGATCGGCCGCGCCGGTGCGCTCGAGCAGCGTGTCGATCTCGTCGCCCTTGGCCGAGCTCGCCACCACCAGCCGCATCCCATCGGCGCTTAGGCGCTCGAGCAGCGGGCGCACCTGCGGAAATGCGCCGACCTCGGGCAAAAAACGCTGCTGGAAGATCGCGCCGCGCCGCTTGTCGATCTGCTTGCCGCGCTCGGAGTCTGTGTCGATCCCAGCCACGCTGGGTAGCAGCTTGTCGCCGCCCATGCCGATCAGCCGGCGCACGCGCTCAAACGGCACGTCGTAGCCGTGCTCGGCCAGCGCCGCCACCCAGGCGCGCGCGTGCGCGTCGTTGCTGTCGATCAGCGTGCCGTCGACATCGAAAATAACGCCGTCAATCCGGCTCATACGGTTGCTCCCTTTTCTGCCAAAGGCAACAGCGCCGCCTGCGCGGCGCGTGTCGTGAAGTTTCGGTTCGCCCGCCAGCGCGGTCGGGCCCTTTCTAGCAAGCCAGGTGCCGCGCCCGGCAGCATCGGCACGATCTTTGCTTGCAAAACGCCAGTGGAGAACCGCAGGTAGCGCCGGGCAGCCGTGCGGAGCGCGCTCGCGCAGTTCCACGGGCACGCACGATCCGACCAGCCACCACCAGCCCCAGGCGTACCCAGCGCGCTACACCAAGCCAGGAGTGCTGGAATGAGCCCTCAGCCAACCTTCTACCAGTGGATGCTCGCGAGCACGCTACCCGACGAGCTAGCCCTTACGGTGATGCCATTGCGCCAGGCGATCGCGCTCGACGAAGCCTGGCCGCGCGCGGCGACCAAGCTGGGCGAGATCGAGCACCACCTAGCCCAGGCCGCCAGCGGTCCGCTCTACCGCACGCTGCTGAACGCCGCGCGCGCGGCATGGTTCGCCTACACCTGCTACCGCCACGCCGACCTGGCGCCCCACGAGGGCATGAGCTTTGTGCTGTTCGCCCGCGACGGCGTGGTGCGCGTGCGCATCGTCAACGGCCGCGCGGTGCAAGAGCCAACCGAGCATCTCGGGCGAATAGCGCCCAGCGCGTAGCGCCCCTGGCACGCCGATTGCTCGGCCGTGCCTCCATTCGAGCAATTGAAAGGACGGAACAATGCAAGAACATACCCCTGGCCAATTCTCGCAGCGCGTGATCGAGCGCGCACGCGAGGCCAACACCCCCACCCCGAGCAGCATTGGCGGTCAGATCGCCAAGCGCCCCTGGCTATCGGTCGGGCTGGCGCTCGCCGCCGGCTACATGCTCGGCGGGCGCTCGGAGCCACGCGCCAGCTGGTCGCCCGAGCGCGCCGAAGACTCGTTCCGCGAGTATACGCCGCCGGCCGCGGGCCAGGCGAAGCCGGCCAAGCAGCGGCCCGAGGGCGCGCTCGCCGGCACGGGCATGCACTACTACGCCACGTCGCCCGACGAAGCCGGGCC
>CALLYN010000830.1 GCA_937858455.1 uncultured Kouleothrix sp. | reverse complement strand
GCAAAGCCGGGCGCCGCACAAGAAAACACAAGTAATCAAACGGAGTTGGTATTACCCCCTCCCCTGACAGGGGAGGGGTCGAAAGACGTTGCACCAGCCCTGACGGGCATACCGGGGCTCGCGCAGCCTCTGCCCTGTCAGCGCGAGCGCGCCAGCAGTGGGGGCTCGGGGCGCTGTTGGTAGTGCAGCGGCGGCAGCGACAGCACCGTGGTGAGCCCAGGCGCGGCCGCGAGCACCTGCGGGATAGCGTGCACGATCAGCGCGGCGGTGGCCTGCTCGCCCTGCAGGCCGCCCTGGATGATCATATCGAGCGGCGGCGTGGCGTCGATATAGATCGCATCGTGGGTCTTGCGCGAGCCAACCGCCTGCTCCCATGTCAGCGAGATCACGTCGCGCCCGTGCATCCAGCCGCGCGCGTTCTGGCGCACGCCGGCCACCTGGCCCGGCGCGATCGTGCCGTATGGTGTGGCGAGCCACTCGCTCGCGATGATCGGGTCGATCTGCTCGGTGAGCCGGTACAGCTGCCAGCCCAGCCCGTCGGCGATCAGGCCGATCGATTCGGCCAGGCCGACATGGCGCACGCCGCCGTGCGCGACGTGCTCGCGAAACTGGTCGATCGACAGCCCTGCGCCGATGCGCTGGTGCACCATCGCGCGGCGGCTGGTGGCGTCGATCACGCGCGTGACGCTGATGCGCTTGATGTTGACGCACGGCGCGGTGAGCATCAGCGGCAGCAGATCCATGACATAGCCTGGGTTCACGCCCGCGCCCACCACGGTGGCATTGCCCGCGAGCGCGCGGCGATGCAGCTCGGCCGATGCGGCCGGCTCTTTGGCATAGGGGTACACCAGCTCTTCGCACGTCGAGATGACGTTGGCGCCGGCCACGATGCACTCGAGCAGCTGCGGGTATGCGTCGTGGAACCGCGAGGTGGTGGCGTGGATCACCAGATCGGGCCGCGCGCGCCGCAGCAGCTCGCCCGGCGTGTCCGACACCTGCAAGCCAAGCTGGTGGTCGAGCCCAATCACGTCGCCGAGGTCGCGCCCGACTTTCTGCGGGTCGCGGTCGATCCCGCCGACAAGCTCAAGCCCGCGCTGGGCGCTGGTGAGCTGCGCGACTGCGCTGCCGATCGCGCCGAGGCCGTAGTGTACAACCCGAATTGGATGCGGATGCATCGCGGCACCTCCTGAAGGAGGTTGGAGCTAGGGCAGTGTGTATGCGGGAGGGCTTCAACCTCGTGCTTACACCAGCGCCGCCTCAAGGTGCGGCGCAAAGAAACGCTCGATATGCTCGCGCGCCTCGTCGGGGGTCGCGGCGCGCTGCACCGAGGCGCGCAGCACGGCGCTGCCCGGCAGGCCCACTGCGAACTGGCCGATCAGCTGCTTGAGCTTGTTGAGCGCCAGCCGCTCGCCCGTCTCGGCCTGGCAGATCTCGAGGTAGCGCAGCAGCCACTCGCGCTTGTCGGCCGGGCTGGGTGCGAACGGCTCCTCGCCGCGGCGCAGCTGGGCGATCTGCTGGAAGATCCACGGGTTGCTCATGGCGCCGCGCCCGATCATCACGCCGTCGGCGCCGCTGGCGCGCAGCCGCTCGAGCGCGTCGGTGGCGTCGCGCGCGTCGCCATTGCCGATCACCGGGATGCGCACCACGCGCTTGACTTCGGCGATATGCTCCCAGTTCGCCAGGCCGTTGTAGCCCTGGGCGCGCGTGCGGGCGTGCAGCGCCAGCGCGGCCACGCCAACCGACTCGGCCATGCGCGCGGTGTCGCAGTAGTTCAGGCTGCCTTCGTCCCAGCCCGAGCGGAACTTCAGCGTTACCGGGATCTGCACGGCGGCCTTGACGGCGCGCAGCAGCTTTTCCATCTTCGGCAGGTCGCGCAGCAGCGCCGAGCCATGGCCGCCGCCAGTGACTTTCGGCGAGGGGCAGCCGCAGTTCAGATCCAGAATATCGGCGCCAAGCTGCTCGACCAGGCGCGCGGCGTTGGCCACCAGGTCGGGGTCGTTGCCGCTCAGCTGCATGGTGATCGGCCGCTCTTCGGGCAGAAATGCCAGCTGGTGATGCTGCCGCAGCATGCGCGGGCTGACGCTTGCGGCGTTTGTCATCTCGCTGCTCACCAGGCCGCAGCCGCCGAGCCCGAGGATCAGGCGGCGGAAGATGCTGTCGGTGACGCCCACCATCGGCGCCAGGATGATGTTTGGCCGGATGGTGATGTGCTCGATCGAATATTGTGTAGGAAGCGCTGCGTACTGATCCATGGCCCCTATTGCCTTATCTGCTATCGGCGTATTATAGCACTCCGCGCTGCGCCGTGCACCCTGCCGCGCTGCTGGCTCCGGGGCTCGTGCAAGTCGCTTGGCCTCACCCTCTCTCCTGAATGGAGAGGGAATCAAAGGCAGGCTGGTGGTTTCGGCAAAGCCAAAACCACCAGCCTGCTACCCGCATTTCAATCAAGCTTGTTAGCGCGCAAGGCCGCCGATCGCGCCAGGCGCCTCGGCGAGTTTGGCGCGCTGGCCGCTGCCGCCGACATCCCAGAACCACAGCGTGCTCGGGCTGGCCGGGCTCGGCGCCAGCGGGCCGC
>CALLYN010000829.1 GCA_937858455.1 uncultured Kouleothrix sp. | reverse complement strand
TCGAGAGCCGGCATGCTGCCGCCTGCACGCGCCCCGCAATGCGAATGTAGGGGCGGCATGCTGCCGCCCGCACCCCCGCAATGCGAACGTGACGATGGGGGCGCCATATCGCCGCCCGCACGCCCAAAATACGCGCAAATCCATGAATCGAGAGCCGGCCTGCTGCCGCCCGCACGCCCGCAATGCGAATGTAGGGGCGGCATCGTGCCGCCCATGCCTTTCAATGCGAGGATTGGTACGATTGATCGCAATGTAGGGGCGCCATGCTGCCGCCCGCACGCCCAAAATACGCGCAAATCCATGAATGAACGGGCGCCATATCGCCGCCCGCACCCCGCAATGCGATCGTGACAATGGGGGGGCGGCATGCTGCCGCCCGCACGCCCAAAATACACCCAAACCCATGAATGGAGAGCCGGCCTGCTGCCGCCCGCGCCCTGCAATGGGAACGTGACAATGGGGGGGCGGCATATCGCCGCCCGCACGCCCAAAATACACCCAAACCCATGAATGTAGGGGCGGCATGCTGCCGCCCGCACGCTGAAAATACACCCAAACCCATGAATGGAGAGCCGGCATGCTGCCGCCCACACGCTGAAAATACACCCAAATCCATCAATGTAGGGGCGGCCTGCTGCCGCCCGCACCCCGCAATGCGAACGTGACAATGGGGGGGCGGCATCGTACCGCCCGCACGCCGAAAATACACCCAAATCCATGAATGTACGGGCGCCATATCGCCGCCCGCACGCTGAAAATACACCCAAATCCATGAATGGAGACGGAGGTCTGGTCGCCAGAGTGTACAAATGTATGGATCCACGATAGTTTCATATGGGGTAAAATAGGTGTCGAGTGCAGGCTTCATGCGATCCCCCTGCATAATACGAGGCTGTAATGCAGAACGACATGCGCGTCAACGACGTGGAGCTTACCACCAACGATATCCGGCAACTTGAGAATGCCGACGAAATCGCTCACTTCTTCGCGAAGCTCCGCTACGATGTCGACAGTCGCGTCAATATTTCTGATTACGCCGTGCTCGGGTTGGGCAGCGCCGATCTCCGCCAGCAGATTCACAGAATTGAGCTGATTGGCCACGACCCGGAAGATGGCGATATTACCATCTACCTCCTCGAAGTGCGCTCGGTAACGGCCAAGCTGCGCAATGATATCGCGCGGCGGTTCCGCGACCGGCCTGAGAGCGCGCTGCTGGTGCTGACCAAGGACTACGAGCAGCTTGAGTTTGTGATGCTCCAGAAGAGCGAGGAGCGCAGCCGCAGCAAATTTCAGCCGCTGAAGTTGGTCGTCCGGCCGGTGCCGCTGACTGTGAATCGTTTGAACCCCGAGCCGGTCGCGCTGCGCGTGCTGAAGCGCTTCACGTTTACCGAAGAAGATGCCGCCTACCAGTGGGAGAAGCTGCGCTCCGCGTACATGCTTGCCGAGTGGAGCGAGGAATACTTCAACAACCGCGCACTGTTCTCGGATTACTACCTGAAGCAACGCCTGGCAGACAAAAAGATCACGCCAGAATGGGATGAGGATGTGCACCCTATCGGTATGAAGGTGCTTGGCCATCTCTCGTCCGCGCGGAAAACCTTCACCGGCCAGCCCGAGCAGGCTATTCGCGGCAAGCTGTATGAGCCGCTGTTTCAGCAGCTCGGCTTTGCCTACGTTGCCCAGAAACCAGGCGGCTCGCCGGCCGAGACGCCCGACTACCTGCTGTATGCGCCTGGCCAGCTTGATAAACCCCTCGCGGCCGCGCTGACGTATGTCTGGAACCGCAACCTCGACGATGTCGACACCACGCGCGACCGCGAGACGCCCGACGAGATCCCCGGCGCATTGGTGGTGAGCTTGCTGGAGGCGCAGGTCGCCCCATGGGTGATCGTCACCAATGGCAAGCTGTGGCGCCTGTACTCCGCAACTGCCAGCAACAAGGCCACCAATTACTACGAGGTCGATCTGGAGGAGGCGCTCGCCGTTAGCGATCAGCCCACGGCACTCAAGTATTGGTGGCTGCTGTTCCGCCGGCAGTCGTTCCCTGGCTTCCTCGACGCGCTGCTGAAGAACTCGGCCGACTACGCCAAGGAGCTTGGCGACCGCCTGAAGGACCGCGTGTTCGTCGAGATCTTTCCGCAGTTTGCCAAGGGCTTCATTGCCGACATGCGCGGGAAGGACGCTGGCAAGCTCGGTGACGCAGAGCTGGCAGAGGTGTTCTCGGGCACGATGACCTTTCTGTATCGCCTGATGTTCTTGCTGTACGCCGAGAGCCTGGAGCTGTTGCCGGTGAACGAGGCCAACGGCTACCGCGAGCGGAGCCTGCGCCGCATGAAAGGCGAGATCGCCGCTGCCGGCGGTATATTGCTCGACGAGTCGGCCGACAAGCTGAACAAGCGCTATTCCCAAAGCTCGACCGCGCTGTATGAGCGGCTGGCGGCATTGTTCGCCGTGATCGACCAGGGCTCCGACGAGCTGAATATGCCGACCTACAACGGCGGCCTGTTTAGCCCACAGACCGAGAGCGGCCAGTTCCTGAATACCTATGCCATTCCCGATCGCTTCCTGGCGCGCGGGCTCGACCGGCTGGCCCGCGATGTGGATACGCGCACCAAGGCGCTCGTGTTTATCGATTTCAAGTCGCTGGGCGTGCGCCAGCTTGGCAGTATCTACGAGGGCTTGCTTGAGTTCAAGCTGCGCATCGCCGCCGAGAAGCTGGCAGTTACCAAAGAAAAGGGCAAGGAGGTCTACGAGCCGTTCGCCAAGGTCAAGAAGCCGCTGGCCACGCTTGAGAAGGGCGACGTGTTTCTCGAAAACGACAAGCGCGAGCGCAAGGCCACCGGCAGCTACTATACGCCGGATTATATCGTCAAGTACATTGTGCAGCACACGGTCGGCCCGGTGCTCGACCGCACGTTTGAAGAGCTTGCCCCACGGCTGCGCGCTGCCCAGAGGGGTTTCCGCGACTATGCCAAGCTGGTGGAGGCGCGCCGCAAATCCACTGGTAAATCCGAGTCGCCTGCGGTGTACTGGAACAACCTAGACATGCAGCAGCTGGCCGACGACTGCCTGAATATCCGCTGCCTCGACCCGGCCATGGGCAGCGGGCACTTCCTGGTCGAGGTGGTCGACTATGTCAGCAACCGGCTGATTAGCTTTCTGAACGGCTGGAGCGAGAACCCGGTCTGGGCGTTTGTCGAGCAGACGCGCGCCGACATTCTAGGCGAAATGGAGCGCCAGCACGTCACGATCGACGCCGAGCGGCTGACGCGCGTGGCGCTGCTCAAGCGCGCGGTGCTCAAGCGCTGCGTGTATGGCGTCGATCTGAACGAAATGGCGGTCGAGCTGGCCAAGGTCTCGCTGTGGCTGGACGCGTTTACGCTCGGCGCGCCGCTGAGCTTTCTCGACCACCACCTGAAGCACGGCAACAGCCTGATCGGCGCGCGCATCAAGGATGTGCAAGACTATATCGAGGCCGGCGCGGGCGAAACGCTCGATATGTTTGCCGGCAGCAAGTTCGCTGGAGTGATGCTGGCGACCGACCTGATGCGCCAGGTTTCCTACCTGAGCGACAACACCGTGGAGCAGACCCGCCGCAGCGCCGAGGCCTACCGCGACGCCAGCGACCACCTGGCGCCCTACAAGCGCCTGCTGGATGTCTACACCTCGCGCTGGTTCGGCAACGCGCCAGCCAAGAAGGCCAAAGCCGACTATGTGCGGCTATTTCTTCAAGAGCCACAGACCGAGGCATGGCTCCAAAACCCTGCCGTGCCTCTGGATAACCGCTTAATACCCGCGACACAGATCGCCCAAACCGCGCTCCAGGCCGCCAGCGACAAGCGCTTCTTCCACTGGGAGCTGGAGTTCCCCGAAGTGTTCTTCGCACCTCGCACGCCGGGCGGGCAGGATGTGCAGCTGCGCGAGGGCGGCGGGTTCGACGCGGTGGTGGGGAATCCACCGTATGATGAAGTATCGGAATTTTACTCTGGCAATTCTGAAGAAGAAAATATTTACTTTTCCTCAGCATCACCATATAACGACACCAAAAACGGTCGTATAAATTTGTATCGTCTGTTTCTGCTTAAATTAACTCATCTGATCTCTAATGATGGATTTGGAACCTTCATCATTCCTTTGACAATTTTAAGTGACAGTTTTTCACTCGGTACTCGAAAACGTCTTTTTGATAATTTCCACATTGAGCGAATCGAAGCATTTCCACAAAAGGATGATCCAAATAATCGTGTCTTTCATGAAGCAAAGCAATCTACCTGTATCTTAGTAATTAGCAAGGCAAAAGCTCAGAAAACCAAAACGATAATTAGAACTCATCCTGGTAAATTTATCCTAGAGAAGAGTCCCATATATGAAACCGAGCAGGGAAAGCTTTATTCATTCACTCCGGGCCAACACGCTATTCCTTTGGTATCAAGTGGTGAGTGGCATATTCTAGAGAATTTTCTGCATCCAGATAAAGGCGATCTGCTTGGAAACCAGGCAAAAATATATGCGGGTGAAATTTGCGATAATTACGCTAACGCTAAATACATTACTAGTCAACCATCTGGACCAATTATATTGCGTGGTGGAAATATCCAGCGATATGAGTTACTTGATGATCCAAAACAAGGTGAGCCTAGATATTTATTAGATTCTGTTTGGAAGAAGGATCGCGGGAATAGCGAACGAGGGCAACATTATCATAATTATCGAATCGGATTTCAAAAAGGAGCTGCTGTGGACAATTGGCGTAGATTAATTGCCACAATTATTCCACCTGGAGAATACTGTTTTGATACTATCGGATATTTGCCCTTTGCTGACACAGATAACCCTTATACCTTACTCACGCTATTAAATTCTAGCCTTTGGAACTTCCGTTTTTCAGCAACTAGTACAACGAATCATATAAATGCTTATGAATTAGATATTTTTTGCATCCCTAATAAATCAGCTACCACCCCCGCCGATGAGCGCGAGCGGCTCACGCAGTCTGCCATTGCGCGCTATGATGCCGGCGACAACGCGGCGATGCTCGCGCAGGCTCAGGCGGCGATCGACGATGACAAGACCGACGTAGTCCACGACCTGCTGGCGCACCTGGCGCAGCGCATGATCGACCTTAACAAGCAGAAGCAAACTGAAACCAAGCGCTTTCTCGGCTGGCTGGAAGAACGGCTGAAGATCCGGCCCGGCAAGGATGGCGCGGCGAGCATCGACAGCCTGACCGGCAAGAGCATCCTGCAAAACTACCTGGGCGACTACCAGAAGGGCGAGCGCGAACAACCCTGGCGCGAGTTCTTCTACCGTCTGCACCAGAACCGCACCCGCTTTGCCGTCTCGCTCAGCGATGCCGAGGGCGAGATCGAGCGCGAGTACGAGCGCTCGCTGGCAACATTGCTGCCGATCAAGCGCGAGCTGGCGCGCACCGATACGCTGATCGACAAGATCGTCTACCGGCTGTACGGCCTGACCGACGCCGAGATCGAGCTGATCGAGCGCCCGCGCTACGAGCAAGAATTGGCCGATGCCAAAGCGCAGGTCGTGGCCGACGAGCAGATCACCGACGACGAAGCCAGGATCGACAAGATCGCCGAAAACATCCTGCCGGCTGTCGAGCGCTTCTTCGAGCGCGTCGAGCCGAAATCGGACGAAGACACGCTCGACCGTGATCTGCCGAGCTGGCGCGCGCTGCCACCCGCCGCCCCGACCTTCCTGCTCACCGGCGACTACAACTTGCGCACGCTGCCCGAGCAGATGGACTTTTCGACCAGTGTGATTTCCTACACCAAGGCCGTCGAGGTAGCGATCTATCAGCGTATCTTCATTCCGTTCCGCGAGGAATCGGGCAGCACCGACGCAAACTGCAAAAACGACTTCCTCAAAAAGTTCATGCGCCGCGAAAAAGAATTAACCCTCGGCGCGTTTGGCATCATCTTCAAGAGCACCGAACCTGCGCTGCGCGCTTTCATCAGCCGCATAATCGTGGATGCAGACCGGGCCTTTTTCGGAGACAGCGGCATTGTCGCGCTGCTGAGCGACGACCAGATGGTGCATATTCGCAACAAAGCCGCGCACGATGAAGTGCTGACGCGCACAGAGGCACAGGCGATGCGCAGCTGGGCATTGGGAATACTGGGATTGGTATAGCGTATAATACAGGCGCCGAGGAGGACTGCCGTGACCGTTGCCGAAATCCTGGAACAAGCTAAAGCGCTGAGCGCCCAGGAGCGCAAGGAGCTGGTGAAGCAGCTTGTAGATACGCTTGACGTAGCTGAGCCACCATCGCCCCGCCAGTATCGTTTATCTGATCTGCGGGGATTAGGCAAAGAAATCTGGGCCGGTATCGATGCCCAAGAGTATGTCGATCAACTTCGCAACGAATGGGACAATCGTCGATGAATATCACTGCCGCGCTTGCTCGTATTCATCGGCTCTACATCGAGACCGCGCCGCTGATCTACTATGTCGAAGAAAACCCAACGTATATTGCCAAGATGGATGTCGTCATCGATACGGTTGAGGCGGTTCCGATAACGGCTGTTAGCTCAGTCATCGTGCTCACCGAGGTGCTACCACAGCCCATCAAGCTGGCAAACACAACGCTGGAACAGGAATACCGTAACATCTTGCTGCACAGCGGTGGTTTCGAGCTCCTGCCGGTCACAGCACAGATTGCAGAAGCCGCCGCGGATCTGCGCGCACGATACAATTTGCGCACGCCGGATGCCATTCATATCGCGACCGCGATAACCGCAGGATGCGATGCGTTTCTGACTAACGACGCAGGAGTCAAGCGCGTTACCGAGATCGCAGTTATCATACTTGGCGAACTTGAGCTTGATCAGCCAAAAGCATAACAGTCCTTTATATGCATATCCCCTATGTGATCGACAACATCGAAACCCGCCTGGCGGATATTCTGAACGACCTGCTGCGGCGCCAAGCCGGCCAGCAGGTCGATATCGCTACGGCGTACTTTAGCATTCGCGGCTTCCAGCAACTGCGCGCCACACTCCCCAGTGTGCGCCGCCTGCGCCTGCTGCTGGGTGACAAGCCGCTGGAAGGCGAAGACATTGGCCTGCGCCCCGACTCGGGCGCGTTTCTGCGCCACGAGCTGAACGCCGAGCCATTCAACGCCGCGACGCTCCAGCTCGTCGAGGAATTAGTTCGCTTTCTACGTCGCGACGACGTCGTGGTGCGGCTGTACACCGGGCACGCCCCCGGCGAAAAAGGCCGCCGCGCGTTTCTCCACGCCAAGTGCTACCTGTTCTACGGCGGAAGCGACAATCCAAAAACCCTCTTCGATCATCTCACCCCGATTGTTGGAATCGTCGGCAGCAGCAACTTCACCGGGCCGGGCCTGGTCAGCAACCGCGAGCTGAACCTGGTGCACAAAACCGTGCTCGACGAAAGCGAGATCGACGACCCTGAAGCTCGCGGCGCAGTTGGTCACCAGGCGCTCGCACGGCGCAATCTGGATATTGTGCCTGAAGAGCAGCGCCTGCTGAAAAGCGAGGTCGGCGCACGCGCGATCATGGACCTCTCGCGCTGGTACGATGAGCAGTGGCAGCGCGCGATCGACTACAAAGAGCAGCTGATCGACTTGCTGGAAAACTCCAAGTTTGGTGGGCGCGAGTACAGCCCCTACGAAGTCTACATGAAGGCGCTGTACGAGTACCTTAAAGACGACCTCGACAACGACCTCGCCCAGCCCGCCACGCGCTCGGCGGTCGAGCTGGCCGAATTCCAGGAAGACGCAGTGCGCAAGGCGCGCCGCATCCTGGCCCAGTACGATGGCGTAATCGTCGCCGACTCGGTCGGGCTCGGCAAAACCTGGATCGGCAAGAAGCTGCTCGAAGACTACGCCTACCACCTGCGCCAAAAAGCGCTGGTGATCTGCCCGGCCTCGCTCAAGCGCATGTGGGAACATGAACTACGCAGCGCCTCAATCTCGGCCTACGTTATCACGCAGGAGCGCCTCGGCACGGAAGACTTCGACATGCGCGATGTCGCCGACGCCGATGTCATCCTGGTCGACGAGGCGCATAACTTTCGGAACAAGCGCGCCGGGCGCTACATGCAGCTTGAGAATATCCTCGCCGCCAATGGCCGGCGCGGGCGTAGCGGCGGGCGTAAGAAGCTCATACTCCTCACCGCCACGCCGATCAACAACAATATCTTCGATCTCTACAACCAGATCAACCTGTTCACCGGCAACGATCGCACCTACTTTGCCTCGGCCGGGATCGGCGACCTGTATAGCTACTTTTTGGCTGCCCGCCGCGACTCGATCGAGGCCGGCAGCATCCGCATTTTCAACTTACTCGAAGAAGTGGTGATCCGCCGCACGCGCCAATTTGTGCGCCGCGCCTACCCCGATGCGATGATTCGCGG
The DNA here is from genome assembly GCA_937858455.1 of uncultured Kouleothrix sp. Lineage (GTDB taxonomy): Bacteria > Chloroflexota > Chloroflexia > Chloroflexales > Roseiflexaceae > Kouleothrix. The sequence goes on along the minus strand of CALLYN010000829.1, from coordinate 13,384 downwards.
GAAAAAGATCGCCTGGCCGACGCGCCAGCTCCAGACGATCGAATATGACCTTCAGGCGACCTATGAAGGCTTCTATAAGCAGATCGTTCGCCGGATCGAGGCGCTCCAGCTTCCGCACTACACGCTCGAAACCTACAAGCGCGCCAACCAGAAAACCGACGACTTTGAGCTGGGCCGGCAAGCTGCGCTGGTCGGCATCTTCAAGAGTCGCTTCCTCAAGCGCCTGGAGTCGAGCATCGACGCCTTCCGTATCACCATCCGCCGCGCGCTTGAGTTTGTAAAAACCTTTGCCGAGTACCTACAAGAAGGCGTACTGCTGGACTCCGCATCATTTCAGATCGCCATGCGGCTGCTGGAAAATGATGACGAGGATGCCGAAGACGCCACACCCACCTCGCGCGCCTCCTCAATCGACGACAATACGCTGGCGCGCCAGATTATCGACACGTTGCCACACCTGGATGTTGAGAAGTACGATCGGCGCGCGCTGCACCGTGCGCTTCAGGATGATATCGACGCACTGACCGACATCTGGCACGACATCAAAGACATCAGCACGCAGCACGATGCAAAGCTCCAGCAGCTGAAGCGCTTGCTCGAAACCGACCTGCGTGGCCAGAAAGCGATCATCTTCACCTATTACAAAGACACAGCGCGCTATCTGTACCAGGCATTAGCCGCCGATGACAATGCCGACTGGCGCGCGCGTATGGGCGAGCCGAACATTCGACGGATCGACAGCAGCGTGAAGACCAGCGATCGCGCACGGATCGTCGAACAGTTCGCCCCGATTGCCGGCGGCCACCCTGGCATTGCCGGCACCGATCAAGAAGTCGACCTGCTGATCTCGACCGACGTGCTATCGGAGGGCCAGAACCTGCAAGATTGCGGCTACCTGATCAACTACGACCTGCACTGGAACCCAACGCGCATGGTACAGCGCGCCGGCCGGATCGACCGCCTGGGCTCGACGTTTGAGCGGCTGACCATCTTCAACATGTTTCCCGAGCGTGCGCTCGAAGAATTGCTTGGACTGGTGCGCAGCCTGACCGCCAAAATCGACGTGATCAACCAGACTGGATTTCTCGACGCAAGCATCCTGGGCGAGGTCGTCACGCCGCGCGACTTTAACACGCTCAAGCGCATCGCGGAAGAAGATACCACGGTGATCGAGGAGCAAGAGTCATTTCTCGAGCTGGCAAGCAGCGAAGCGCTGATGGCAGAGCTACAAAAAGCGCTCAGCAGCAACGCCCGCAAGTGGCTGACCGATCTCGATGATGGAATTCACTCAGGATTGGAACGCCAGCAGATCAAAGGAATGTTCTTCTACTTCACCGCACCACGCGAGCATGGGCGCGGGCACTTCTGGCGCTACTATGATCTGGACAGTCGAAAAATCATCGATAACCGCTACCAGATTATGCAGATCATCTCCTGCAGCCCCGACACACCGCGCTTCCCGCCGCCCTATCACGAGGTCAATGTGTTTGAGGTGCAAGAGAAGATCATCGCGAGCATCCTGGGCGATGTCGAGCAACAGGAAGTCGCAGCGGTCGTCAACAAGCCCGTTGCGGAAGAGCAAATTCTAGCATCGCAGATTCTTCAAAGCCACCTCAACAGCCCCGATTTCAGCCGTGCCGAGCTGCGCGACCTACGCAAATTTCTGAAATTGCCCCTGGTGGGCGCATCGGTGCAGCAAATAAAGAAAGCCCTGCAGGAGTACAGCAGTTCAAATAACGCCACAGTTCTCGTCGAGACTGTCCGCGAGCTGTACCAGAATCAGGGCGCACGATCCGACGAAACTCCCGAGAAAAAGGCTGGCAGTGGTCTGACCCGCGAAAGCCTGCGGCTGGTCTGTTACGAATATGTGTATGCCTAAACCACAACCATTCCGACTCATCATACGCTGTTCGCTTGATCACGTATGATACCAACTCCGTTTGATCGCTTGTGTTTTCTTGTGCGGCGCCCGGCTTTGCCGGGCGCCGCACAAGAAAACGAAATTTCGGGGGCGGCAAAGCCGGCCCCGAACCCCCACCATAATCCAAGCGATCAGCCGGATGCTGAAAACGCCTCGCGCGGGCGGCATCTCGCTAAGCCACTTAGCAGACACAGCCACGGTTTTCGGCTATAGTAGCGCAGGAATCGCAGCGAACGTACGCGGCGCCGTGTACGCACCGCTACCAAAGGAAGCACCATGGCAAAAACAAAGCGCGCCCTGATCACCGGCATCACCGGGCAAGACGGCAGCTACCTCGCCGAGTTCCTGCTTGGCCAGGGCTACGAGGTGATCGGCATGATCCGCCGCTCGAGCACCGTCAACTTCGAGCGGATCAAGCATATCCAGAACAGTGTAACGCTCACCACCGGCGACTTGCTCGACGAAGTGTCGATGATCAACCTGCTGCGCGAGTGCCGGCCCCAGGAGGTGTACAACCTGGCCGCACAATCGTTCGTGCAGACCTCGTGGGGCCAGCCGGTGTTCACGGGCGAAACCACCGCGCTCGGCGTCACGCGCATGCTCGACGCGATCCGCATCGTCGACCCCGACATTCGCTTCTACCAGGCCAGCTCTTCCGAGATGTTCGGCAAGGTAGTGGAAGTGCCCCAGCGCGAAACCACGCCGTTCTACCCGCGCAGCCCGTATGGCGTGGCCAAGGTGTACGGCCACTGGATCACCGTGAACTACCGCGAGAGCTACGGCATGCACGCGAGCAGCGGCATCCTGTTCAATCATGAGAGTCCCCGGCGTGGGTTGGAGTTCGTCACGCGCAAGATCACCAATGGCGTCGCGCGGATCAAGCTCGGGCTCGACAGCGAGCTGCGGCTCGGCAACCTCGAGGCGCAGCGCGACTGGGGCTTCGCTGGCGATTATGTGCAGGCGATGTGGATGATGCTTCAGCAGGAGCAGCCCGACGACTATGTGATCGCCACCGGCCAGACGCAGTCGGTGCGGCGGTTTTGCGAGCTGGCATTCGGCCGCGCCGGGCTCGACTACAGCAAGTACGTGGCGGTCGACGAGCGCTTCATGCGCCCCGCCGAGGTTGATCTGCTGGTGGGCGACCCTTCCAAGGCCCGCGCCACGCTCGGCTGGAAGCCCGAAACCTCGTTCGAGCAGCTCGTCAATATGATGGTCGACGCCGACCTGGCGCTGCTGAAAAGCCAGGTCTAGCCATCATACTTAGGGCTTACGCAGTTGGCGTGTTCAGCCTTCGGCAGAGTGGTACTTTCCTTGTGGACGTGTCCAATTTCCGCGCTGCGCGCGGAAATTGGACACATGATATCAAAAAGCACCGTGCTGCCGCAGGCACCATGCACGGCTTCAGGAAGCCGAACAGCGCAGCTACGTAGGTTCTGATGCTTTTCAAATACAGTGATCGTAGGACGTTTGCCGCAAAGGTACAAAGTCTCGAAGGCACGCTGCAACAGCATATTCTTTGCGTCTTTGTGGCTATGTGAAGCGTAGTGGCTCCAGCCAGCCTTGCCAGGCGCGCTACACGTCGTAGATCCGATCGAGGCGATCCTGCTCGCGCACGCACACCGTCTCGACAAAGCGGTGGATGTCGCGCACCGACTGGATCGAGTTGAAGCCGAGGCGCAGGAAGCGGTGGATATCGGCCATGCCGACGGTTTGGGCCAGGCCGTGGGTGCGGTTGAGCACCGCGCCGATGAGCGGGCGCTTGGCCATGCGGTACACATTGTACAGCGCGTGGCGCGCCAGCTCGATCTGGTGCACGCGATCGCTATAGTTGTCGGCCTCGCGGTATGCGCGCTCGTACAGCGGCTCGTCGAAGTCGAGCGGCGCGCCCAGCTGGTTCAGCCGCTGCACAACCAGATCGTCGAGCATATTCGTCAGGTCGAGCAGCTCGAGCACATTCTGCACATCGCCGATGTTCAGCCCCGGCGCGAGGTGCACGAACTGGTGCAGCCGGTGGGCCTGCTCGTCGCGCGCCTTGAAATCACGCGGCCCGTACATTTCGTCGAAAAAGAACTCGGCGATCTCGTGGTACTGCGGTTCGGCCGCCAAGTCGGCGTGGTCGCGGCGCAGGCGCTGCGACTGAAAGGATTGAAGAACTGCCTTCATTTCTTGCGGCGTTGCCATATTCTTCTATAACTAGCGGTCGGCCACATGGCTTGGCGGGGCAGCTGCAGAGGGGGCTGCGCCCTCCGGCACGCCTCCGCGCCAAAACCACCGTGACGAACCGCTAGCCGCTACGACTCAGCTGTGCCTACCAGAGAATACTGGCCTGATACGGCCCGTGGAGTGTACAAGCCACAACCCAATACCCAGAACTCAACACTCAGCCAGCCAGCGCCTGCTCGAAGATCCGCACGGCCTGGCGTACCTGCTCGTCGCTCACCACCAGCGGCGGGATGAAGCGCACCACGTTGTCGTACGAGCCGCAGTTGAGCAGCAGCAGCCCGTGCTCGCGGCAGCCGGCCAGCACGCGCTTGCACAGCGCCGCGTCGGGGCCGCCGTCGGGGCGAACAAGCTCGACGCCGATCATCAGTCCGAGCCCGCGCACATCGCCAATCGCGCGGTTGCGCCCCTGTAGCGCGGCGAGCTCCTGCTTCAGCACGGCCCCGAGGCGCGCCGCGTTCTCGACCAGCCGATCCTCGGCGATCGCGGCGATCGTGGCAACCGCCGCCGCGCACGCCACCGCATTGCCGCCGTAGGTGCCGCCGTGCGAGCCAGGGTGCCACCGGTCCATCAGCTCGCGCCGCGACGCGATGCCCGAGAGCGGCAGCCCCGACGCCAGGCCCTTGGCCATGATCAGAATATCCGGCGTCACGCCGAACTGCTCGACCGCGAAAAACGACCCGGTGCGGCCAAAGCCGGTTTGCACCTCGTCGGCGATCAGCAGGATGCCATGCTCGTCGCAGATCTGGCGCAGCCCTTGAAGAAACGACGCCGGTGGCACGACATAGCCGCCCTCACCCAGCACCGGCTCGACCAGTATTGCCGCGATATCTTCGGGCACCGTCTCCGTCTGAAGAATATGCCGCACCTGGCGCAGCGGTTCGCCGCAGCACTCGGCGGTAGCCGGCGCCGCCGCCGAGATCGCGCCAGTGTTTTTGCCGGCAGCGCGCGCCACTGCGCACTGGAAGCAGTAGGCGTACGGCGCGATATGCACGCCCGAAGGTAGTGGCGCGTAGCCGCCGCGATACTTGCCTTTGCTCGACGTCAGCGCCATGGCCCCGGCCGTGCGGCCATGGAACCCCCCGCCGAACACGATCACGTCGGTGCGTCCGGTGGCCTGGCGCGCGAGCTTCACCGCGGCCTCGACCGCCTCGGCGCCGCTGTTGCTGAAGAAAAAGGTGTCGAGCGTGGGCGGCACCAGCTCGCGTAGCGCGCCCACCAGCTCGAGCATCGGGCGGTGGTAGACGATGTTGGCCTGGCCGTGCAGCAGCAGCCCGGCCTGCTCGCGAATGGCCGCCACCACGCGCGGGTGGCAGTGGCCGGTATTCGTGACGCCAATGCCGCAGGTGAAATCAAGATAGCTGCGGCCGTCGGCGGCGTACAGGCACGCGCCCTCGCCGCGCTCGACCATAATATCGGTGTAGCGCGCCCACACCGGCGCGAGATGCTGCTGGTTTTCGAGAAGCGACATGGCCTGCTCCTTTGCATCCTTGCCGAATTGGAACTACGTAGCGTTGCCGATTTTGGTTCTCGCGCCGGCACAGATCGATAGCCCAATGCGCCGGATAGCTATGGCTGGCTTAGCCGCGCCACGGCGCCACGCGCCTCGCCGACCCACGCGGCGTTGCCATCCTGCTCGAGCGCCGTCTGATACGACTGCACTGCGTCTTCGCGCAGGCCCAGCTGCTCTTCGGCCAGCCCGCGGTAGAAGTACGCGTCGGCGAAACTATTCGCGCGATACTTCACCGCCAGCACCAGCTCGTCGCGCGCCTGCTTGAACTTGCTCTGCGCCAGGTACACGCGGCCAAGCCAGTAGTGCGCCTCGGAAAAGTTCTCTTGGATCTTGAGCGCCGAGCCAAGGTCGCTCGCCGCGCTATCGAGCTGGTCGGTGCGCATATACAGCAGTGCGCGGCGGTAGTATGGCTCGGCGAGCTGGCCGCCGGCCTTGATCGAGCGGGTGTATGAGTCAAGCGCCGCGCTGTCGTTGCCAAGCTGCTCGTTCAGCTTGCCCTGCAGCAGTAGCGCCTCGGGGTAGTTCGGCTTGAGCTGCAGCGCCAGCGCCAGGTTTTCGCCGGCCAGATCGGGCCGGTTGGCGGCGATCTGCGCCTGGGCCAGCCCGAAGTAAGCCTCGGGGTAGCGGTTCTCGCGCAGCGCCAACGCCTGCACGTACTGGTCGATCGCGGCCTGCGGGTTGGAGTTCGGCGGGCGGACGAGCGCCTCGCCGATCCACAGGTGCGCCTCGGGCGATTTGGGCTTGATGCGCGCGGCGTCGTTGAAGTGCGCCAGCGCCGTCGCCCAGTTACCCTGTGCGCCCTGGGCGCGCCCCAGGCCAATGTAGGCATCGACGAGGTTAGCGTCGAGCTTCAGCGCGGCATCGTACTGCTGGGCGGCCACCGGAGAGTTGCCGCGCAGCAGCGCGATATCGCCAAGGCCCACCAGCGCCGCCGGGAACGCACTGCGCAGCTTCAGCGCCTCGAGCTCGGCCTGCTCGGCTGCCGGGAGCAGGTTGCGCTTCAGGTTGGCCTGCGCCAGGCCATGGTACAGGTCGGCGAGCTCAACCTGCGGCTCGGCGCTATCGCCGGCCGCCAGCGCGGCGTTGGATGTCTTCATTGAGTCGATTGCGTTCTGATACGCGGTGGCGGCATCATCGTACTCGCCATTCGCCAGCAGCACATCGCCCACGTGCTGGAGCTCGCGCGGATCGCTCGCGCCCGCTTTCAGCGCTACCTGGTACTGCTGGCCGGCTTGGACGGGCTCGCCACGGTCGGCGTACAGCCGGCCCAGCGCCAGGCGCGCCGGCACATTGCCGGAGTCCAGGTCGATCGCGTGGCTGTATGCAGCCAGCGCGCCGTCGGGGTTCTTTTGGCGCTCGAGCAGCTGGCCATACTGGTAGGCCACCTCCGAGCTATTCGGCGCGGCCTGCTGAGCGCGCTCAAGCAGCTGGCGCGCGCCGTCGGCGTCGCCCTGCTTTTCGTACAGCGCGCTGAGGGCGATCATCGCCTCGGTGTTATTCTGGTTGGCGAGCGGCAGCAGGATCTGCTCGGCTTCGGCAGCACCGCCCGGCCCGATCTGCTGTAGCACTGCGGCCAGCGCGAGCGTGTTCTGCAGGCTTGGGCGGTTCTGCGCCAGCCAGCGGCGCTGCTCGGCGGCGGCGGCCCACTCGCGATCCTCTTCGGCCAGCACGGCCAGCCGCTGGCGCGCTGGGAAGAATGCCGGGTTGTTTGCAATTGCCTGGGCCATCTGCTGCTTGGCGCGGGCGCGATCGGATGGCAGCGTCGCGAGCGCCTGGCCATACGCCGGCTCGGGGCGCCGGGGAGCCAGCGCGGCCGCCCGGTTGAACTGCGCCAGCGCGTCGTCGTTGTTGCCGCTCAGCAGCGCGCTGTTGCCCAGCAGCACGAGCGTATCGACATCGCCGGGCTGGCTCTTGAGCAAAGTTTCAAGGATGCTGCGGCCGCGGCCCACCGGCGAGCGATCGCCGACAAGCGCCGCCCATACCGACGCCAGGCCACCAGGCTTTTGCGCGCTTTGCAGCGATCCGCGCGCCAGCTCCACCAGCGCCTGCCAGCGCTGGCGCTCGCGCAGCTGCTCCTGGGCCTGCTGCGCCTGGTTGATGGCCACCTGCCCGCTGATCGGCTCGCCGGCGGCATCCTTGGTCGTCGAAAGCCGTGTCCACAGCTGCGCGGCCACCTGGGTGTCGTCCACTGCACGCCCAAGATCGCTACGCGCGCTTTCGAGCTCGCGCGTCGGGCGCACATTATTGCCAAGCAGTTCCCACAGCAGCGGGCCGCGCGCCCCGGCGCTCTGGGCCAGCGCGAGCAGTGCGCGCTGGGTTTCGGCATCGGCCTGCAGGCGCGCGCTGACGCTATTGCGCATGTCGGCGGTTGTGCCGGCGGCATCGGCAGCGGCCTGGCGCTCGGCGGCGGCAATTGCCGCGCTGGCCTGCTCAAACTGCGCATTCTGGCGGTAGGCTTCGCCCAGCGCCAGCAGCAGCGCGGCGGGCGGGTTCGCGCCGCCCAGCAGATCCGGCGAGCGCGCGATCTCAAGCGCCACGACCGCATCGGCTGTGTTGCCGCTGCTCAGCGCCTGGAGGCCAAGGTTGTAGCGCAGCACGCTCAGGTCATGGCCCTGCAGGGCCTGGATCGCCTGCTCGAACGACGCTGCCGCGCCAGCAGTATCGCCGGCGTCGTGCTGAATCGCGCCGAGGTTGTTGTACAGAAGTGCCGACTGGGCCGCGCCGCGCTCGCTCGACACGCCCAGCAGCGCGGCCTGGTACTCGCCGGTAGCTTGCTGAAACTCGCCGCGCGCCCACAGGATATTGCCGCGCAGCGCTCGCGGCAGCGTCGGCGCCAGCGCGGAGTAGTCGCTCATCAGCCGGCCAAGCCCGTCAAAGGCCGGGTCGAGCCGCCCGGCGTCGTAGTCGGCCAGCGCCCCGAGCAGGTCGCGCAGCACCGCCTGGCCGTTGATCGGGCTGCTCGCAAGCACATAGTCGGTTGGCATGGCGAAGCGCCCGGCGTAGCCGTCCCAGCCAAGCGCGGCCAGTGGCCCACGCGGCCGGTACGTCAGCACCGGCTGCAGCGTGGCGCGGTCGAGCATCCCGCCCGCCGCAATATCGCCCCACACCAGCGCATCGGCATTCTCGCGGCTCAGCAGATCGAGCGCGGCGGCCGCGTCGGCGGGCGGGTCGGCGATCGTGCGAGCGGCCACCCGCCCGCCGGTATCGTTCGGCAGCGCCGCAGCCAGCGCAGCCGCGACCTCGCGGCCAGTCTGCCCCACTGCGCCACCGGGCTCGTGGAACGGCGCCACCAGCACGACGAACTGACCGCCAGCTGGTGCCGCAGCAAGCCGGTACAGCTGCCACGCAGCCAGCAGCGCCAGCAGGCCCACCACGACAACCAGCACCAGCGCGCGCTGGCGGCCCAGCGCTAGCGCGCGATCGGCCAGGCTCGCGGCCGGCGCGGGCTCGGGTGGAACCGCGTACTCTTCGCCGTTGGATTGGATGATAGTGACACCGGTGTTTGCCGGGGGCTGGGGAGGGGGGAACAGGCGTCGCCGGAGGCGGTGGAACTGGCTCGCCAGCGACGTTCGAGCCACGAGGAGGACAACCAACACGATCAGAACCAGCAGCAGCGCAATCAGGTACTGGGATGGCATAGCTCAATCCTGCTTTTCGTCAACGCGTTCACTCCTGGCGACGTAGCGATTGGGCAACGATCGCGAGAAAATCTTCGATTTGAAAGGGCTGGCGCACGAACGCCGTGATCCCGTGCACCCGCGCCGCGGCTTCGTCGCGCTCGTCGGCGACAAGCGCCAGCAGCGGCACGCCCGGCATATCGGTCTGCAGCGAGGCGGCCAGCTCCCACAGCTGATCGCCCAGCTGCACATCGGCGACGATCAGATCGAGCTCGGGCACCTGCGAGAGCAGCACATTCGCCTCGAGCAGGCCAGCAGCCTCGAGCACCCGGTAGCCGCTCTGGTGCAGCGCCGGCCGCAGCGTCTTGCGCGGCTGGGCATTGCCGGCCACCAGCAGCACCACCGGCAGCTTGGTGCCGCGCCGCTCGGCCGGCACATCGGCCTCGCGCTCGCCGCGCACATCCACCGCGTACGAGCTGGCAGGCTCCTGCTTAGCAAACTGCTTCATCTCGGCCGCCACCCGGCTAAGCTCTTCATAATCGGCAAATGCCCGGTTGCGGTTGGTAGCCACGCCAATCGACAGCGTGATCAGCGGGAAGCGCCGCATGACCCCCTGGCGATCGATACCCTGCAAGTAGCCACGAGCGAGATCGGTGGGGTCGTACAGCAGGCGCACGCGCTCGTCGAACATCCTGATGATCGCCGCGCACAGCTCATCGAGCACCGCCGGGGTCGTCAGCACCGCGAAATCGTCGCCGCCGATATGCCCAATGAAATCCGGCCCGGTGCCGTGCGCATCGACCGCCTCGGACAGCACCTCGGCCAACAGCTTGATCACCCGGTCGCCGCGCGCCGGGCCGTAGGTATCGTTGAACGCTTTGAAATTATCGAGATCGACGTACAGGTACGCAAATTGCTCGGGCTGGCTCAGCCGGTATTTCAGCTCTTCGGTCAGCAGCACATTGCCTGGCAAGCCAGTCAGCGGGTTGCGCACCGGCTGTTGCGAGGCGCGCCGCAGGTGCCCTTTGATCCGCGCGAGCAGCTCGGGAATATTGAACGGCTTGGTAATATAATCGTCCGCGCCGGTCTCAAACCCGGTCACAACATCGTCAAGGGTCGATTTAGCTGTCAGGATCAGCATTGGCAGGTGGGCAGTGCGGGTATCGTTGCGCAGCTGCCGGATGGCCTCGTAACCGTCAAGCTGGGGCATCATCAGATCGACCAACACCAGATCGGGGACGCGTTCCTGGGCCATACGCACCAGCTGAGCGCCATTCGCCGCCAATGCAACCTCATACCCCTGACCGGTCAACACCAGCTCGAGCAACTGCCGAACGGTCAACTCGTCGTCCGCTATCAGAATGCGTGTCATAGAGTTAAAAGTTTTGAGCTTTGAGTCTTGAGTTTTGAGTTGTAATGGAAGCGTTGTAATTCAAAACTCATCGCTTGTAACTCATAACTTCTGCATAAGCCTGTACAAGCCTAGCTAGATGACCAGCTGGGCATAGAGGCTTTCCAGGCTGAGATCCTGGCGTACAGTGTCGGCCGAGTCGATCGTCAGTGTCGCGGCGCTGACACCCAGGCGCACAGCATCATCGACAGGGATATCGTTCAGCAGGGCATACACCACCGCCGCAGTCAGCGCATCGCCTGCGCCGGTCGGGTCGACGGCCTCGACTTTCAGGGCTGGCACATAGCCGCTGGAGTCGGCGGTGGCATACACCAGGCCATCGAGCCCAAGCGTAATAATGGCGATCTCAACCCCTTGCGCGATCAGCTGCTTGGCAGCCAGCGCGCCTTGCTGGGGGGTTGAAACCGGCAGGCCAGTCAGCGCTTGCGCCTCGACGGCGTTGGGCACGGCCAGGTAGAACGCGCCAATCAGCTCGCGGTAGCGCACCGCCAGGCCATACGCCACCGGGTCGAGCGCAACTGGCACGCCAGCGGCGCCGCAGATCGCCAGCAGCGCCTCGGCCGCCGGCAGCGGCACATTCGCGTCGATCACGACCATGCGCGCCTGCGCCAGCAGCTCGGCGTGATCGTGAATGTAGCCGGGCGTCAGCGCCGCCACCGCTGCGGTATCGTCGATGCCCACCACCAGCGCGCCGCCAGCGCCGAGCAGCGCCATATACGCCGCGGAGTGCTGCTCGCAGCTCATCAGCATGTGGTCGGTATTCACACCGGCCCGCTCGGTTTGCTGCACGATGATATGCCCGAAATCGTCCTGGCACACCACGCTCAGCAGCGCGGTTGGCATACCTAGGCGCGCCAGGTTCTCGGCCACGTTGCGCGCGCACCCGCCCACGCTGATGCGTACATCGCCGGGGTTCGAGGTGCCGGCCACCACATCCCCGGCGATGCGGCCCTTGATATCGAGACACGCCGCGCCCACCACCACCACGTCGGCCACCTCGGTTGTGTTTGGCTGTGCCATGGGCGTTCAGCGCCGCAGCGCCGCTCTAGGAGCGAAGCACACCGTTATCGATATAGGCGTCGGCCGCAGCGTGGATGGCGTCGACCACGATGTCGCGCAGCGCCTCGGGCGAAAGCTCCACCCCAGTCTCGCGCAGCGCCTTCACCATCTCGGCCACGCGCACCGCCTCGGCCTCGGCCTGGGCCGTGCCGGTGAGGCGAATACGCGTCGCTTCGCGCTCGGCCTTGATCTTTTCGAGCAGCGTCTCGTCTTCGCGAACATTGGCCTTGTTGATGCCCTTGGCGATATCGGGGTTGAAGTCGATTCGCTCGAAGTCGACGGCCAGCAGCTCGATGCCCCAGCGGCGCACCGCCCCGCTCAGACGCTCGCGCACCATGTCGGCCAAGGCCTCGCGGTTATTGTAGATCTCGATCACATTCTGGGCGGTGACATTATTGAAGATCACCGCGCGCACAACATCCTCGGCCTCGGCTTGCATCTGGCGGTCGATCAGCTTCTCCCAGTACACCACCTCCTGGCGGGCCTCGCCGAGCGGCTTCTTCAGCTCGTCGGCGACCTTGGCCTCGGCCTGGCTGCGGTTGGGGATGCCGCTGAGCACCTTGCGGCCCTCTTTATCGCGCACGCGGTACTCAAGGTGCACCTTGATCATGTCGACATTATGGCGCGCGCGGGTGTTGATCTTGTCGATCTGCACATCGCTGTTCAGCTCATACAGCGGCAGCTCGGCCAGCTTCACCTCGACGCCCGGCGCCAGCGGCGGCGCAATTGGGCCGTCGGCCTCGCGCACCGCGCCGGTGTAGCGGTTGGCGATCAGGATCGCCCGCTCGCGCGGCACCGTGAGCATGTTGCGCTGCGTCCACGAGAACATGGCCAGCAGCGCCAGCAGCCACACCACCGGCCCCAGCACCGTGCCGAAGGTGCCAAACAGCGCGCGCCCCAGCAGCGTGGCGGCCACCAGCGACATCAGCGCGGCAAACCCGGCCATCACGCCGATCTCGCGCCAGCTGCGGCTCTGGGCGACGATCAGGCTCACCAGCATGATCAGCACCGACAAAAACAGCACCAGGTTATTGGTGGGGATCAGGAGATAGATCACGACCAGCGAAACGAACAGAAGACCCAGAACGGCAGAGGTTGCGACGTTTTTGATAGCCATTCAGACCTCCCTTAATATGCTTGTGATTGGTATGGAGCAGCAACTGACAACGAAGCGCGCCGCCAGGCACGAGCCCGGCGCCGCAAGAGCGCATACGCCGATATTGCAGATTCTGCGCCACGGCCGGCATTGCTTGCAGGCTAGTGCGGCGCAGCGAAGCGCGACGGCGTTATCTCTTCACGGGAATTTGGTTGCTCGCAGGCCGATACCGACGCCTGAGGTGGTTGCAGCGCGCCCCCATCGCCGCGCAAGAACGCTATACTATTTACCGACGGAACGACGCATCAGATTGCGCTATGCCGCGCCGCGTTGTTGCATTATACTACAGCCCGAGCGGCGGATGCAATAGCGCCTTGAAAGGGTTTGATCGTATGCGAGTGATTTTTCTGGGCACCCCCGAGTATGCGGCCATCCCACTACGCGCGCTCGCAAGCGACCCGCGCTACCAGCTGGTAGGTGTGGTGACGCAGCCCGACCGGCCGAGCGGGCGCGGCCGCGCGCCCGAGCCGCCGATCGGGTGGCCAAG
>CALLYN010000828.1 GCA_937858455.1 uncultured Kouleothrix sp. | reverse complement strand
ACGGCGCTGCAGATCCTGTTCCTGGTGGCGGCGGCGTTCTCGCTTGCCGCGGCCACCTTCTTCCCGCCGCTGGTGCTGGGCGTTATCAAACAAGCGACCGGTTCGTTTACGCTGGGATTCATCTTCCTGGCGGTCTTTGCGTTGTTTTGCTTGGCCGTCTTGCGCAAAGCGGGGGGCGATTCGGGACTGTCGAATTTGGCTGAAGCCAGCGCCTAGACAAACGCTTGCGCTGGCTCGTGCGTGGCTTCCCTGTGAGTTCTTTGGCTTGCTTGGTGCTCAGAAACTGTTTTGAACGTTAGCTCCGTGAGGAGCGGCCTGTTGATAGTCAGCCGCAGAGAAAGTTTCCCAGCTCCGGCGGAGCGACATCTGCTCACATTCCGCTCCGCTGGAGCTGGGCAAAAGACGGTTGCCCGCGGCTATAAACAGGTCGCTCCGCTGGAGCGAAGGCCTGGGCAAAGTTTCAAACCAGCCTCTCAGGGTTTACCTTTATTCAGCAACTCTTTCTTGCCCTCTTCGCTCGTGACGTCAAAGCGTGTGAATTTGCCGTAGTCATACGTCGTTCGGCTGGTTAATTCTAGGTGTGGGCTGGCTGTCTGGCGGTCGCGCAGGCTGGCAAACCAGGAGAAGACGAATTTCTTTGGCGTTAGAATGCCGAAGTCGCTGGGTTGATATTCCTGTTCCAGCCGCATCAGCACCTGTGGTTGCTGGAAAAAGGAATACTCGGCGGTCAGTTCCGTTTCCTGCCGCCAGAGTTGCCCCGTCTCTTCATCCAGCCAGAGCTTGCCACGGTAACGCGTTTTGACGCCGACGCGGTTGCGCAAGCCGGGAACGTCCTCGACCACGGCTTCCGGGTCTGGCCCGTAGGTCGCGCGGCTGTCGGCGAATTGTTGAAAGGCATAAACAATCGTTTCGTGACCGTTGATCCGCTCGCGGCCGACGAAGGTCTGCCGCACGCCCTTCGGGTGCCGCATGATGAACGGGCCGGTGGCGCCCCGATGGTCGAGCGAACACATCAGGATGTTCTGGTGGGTCTCGGTATGCGGACCGCGGCTCAGGTCGACCACGCTGGTCAGCCAGGCGTCGGCGGCGATCGGGTGCGTGCCGAAGCCGTCGATGCGCTGCTTCAGCGGGTAGCGCTGCGAGATCCGGCCCTCGTTGACGGTGTAGCCCTCGCAGATCGCCTCGGTGTCGGTGAACTGGAACCAGCTGCTGCCCATCAACTGGTCGCCGACCGAGAGCCGCACGAAGCAGTCCTCGGGCTTCCAGTCGGGGCGCAGGCTCAGCGTCACGTCGCGCATGACGTTCGGCGCGTCGTCGATCTCGGTGTACGCACGCAGCGTCCGGTGGCCGCTGCCGTGGAAGGTCATCGTGAAGTACTCGCGGCCACGCTCGACGCCGACGCGCTGATCTTGGCCACGCCGGCCTATGCCACCGCTGGCCTGGTGGCGCCATTCGCGCCAGCGCTGGCCGAGGGCCTGCGCCAGATCCGCTACGTCACCACCGGCACTGTGTCGCTGGCCTACCGCCGCGACGCGCTCGGCCAGCTGCCCGACGGCTACGGAGTGGTGATCCCGCGCAGCGAACGGCGGCGGATCAATGCGATCACCGTGACATCGAGCAAGTTCGCGCACCGCGCCCCCGACGACGCCGTGCTGCTGCGGGTGTTCGTGGGCGGCTCGCGCAACCCCGATGTGGCCGAGCTGGGCGACGCGGCGCTGCTCGCGCTCGTGCGGGCCGAGGTTGAGTCGATCCTGGGCATTCGCGCCGAGCCGCTGTGGAGCCGGATCTACCGCTGGCCGCGCGCGAACCCGCAGTACGACGTAGGCCACCTCGAGCGGATGGACGGGCTCGACGCGCTGTGCCCGCCGGGCCTGCTGCTGAGCGGCAGTGCCTACCGCGGCGTCGGCATACCCGACTGTGTGCGCCAGGGCCAGCAAGCCGCCACTGCGGCGCTGGGCTTCGTGCGCCAGGCGCGCGCGGCCGGCGCGGCCACCAGCATCACAGGCAACTAGGCACCTTCGCGCACTGCCCATGCTCGCTTTCGCACCTGCCAGGAAGCACCGATGAACACACACGCCGACATCCCGACGCCCGACGACGCCGAGTGGCTGTCGCTGCACGAAGCCAGCGCGCTGCTGGGGGTCAATACCTCGACCTTGCGCCGCTGGGGCGACAGTGGGCGCGTGCCAATGAAGCGGACGCTAGGCGGGCACCGGCGCTTTTCGCGCGCCGCGATCGCCCGGCTGGTCGACGCGCCGCAGACCGCCGCGCTGGTGCCGCATCATAGCCCTGCGAAGCCGCCGGCCGGCACCACCTGGGCGTTTGACAGCCACATGCTGGCGCAGCAAGAGTGGCACACGCGCTTCAGCGCAGCGCCACTCACAAGCCGCATGCGCGGGCTGGGGCAGCGCCTGCTCGGCCTGCTGATCCAGTATATCAACCGGCGCGAAGACGACAGCCGCTTTCTGGTCGAGGCGCGCGCGATCGGCGAGAGCTACGGCCGCGAGTCGCGCGCCGGCGGCGTCAGCCTGCACGACACCGTCGAGGCGTTTCTGTTCTTCCGCAGCGCCTTCGCCCAGCTGGCCATGCCGCTGCCGGGCATCGCCCAGCCGACCGATCTGGCCGCGGCGGCGGGGCTGCACGCGCGCCTCGATCATTTCATGGACGCGATTCTGCTCGGCGTGATCGCCGGCTTCGAGAATCACGCGCAGGGCTAGCGACACCGAGAGCAGAGCACCGCCGGCGGTCTCTTTTCCCAAAAGGACATACACGTGACACAGTTCGCCATTATCGGAACCCACCAGCGCATCTGCCCGGTTGCGATGCGCGAGCAGCTCGCGATTAGCCCGGCCGATACCCAGGCTGCGCTGGCCGATCTGCGCGCGCACGCCGGCGAGGGCTTTATTATCTCGACATGCAACCGCGTCGAGATCGGCGGGCTGGTGGCCGATGGCCAGGATGCCTCGGCCGCGCTGATCGCCTTTCTGACTGAGCGCCACCATATTCCAGCCGAGCAGCTCACCGCGCACCTCTACGCCTACAGCGGCCCGGCCGCCGTGCGGCACCTGTTCCGGCTGGCCGCCGGGCTCGACTCGATGGTGCTGGGCGAGGAGCAGATCCAGACACAGCTGAAGGGCGCGCTGGCCGACGCGCAGGCTGCCGGCACGGCCGGGCAGGCCACCACCCGGCTGCTACAGCACGCCCTGGCGGTGGGCAAGCGCGTACGCACCGAAACGGGCATCGCCCGCCAGCACCTGTCGGTGGTGTCGGTGGCGCTCGACATCGCCCGCGAGCAGCTAGGCGATCTGGCGAGGCGGCGCGTGCTGCTGCTGGGCGCCGGGCGCACGGCCGAGCTGGCGCTGAAGCACCTGCGCGGCGCGCACGCCGAGGTGACGATCGTCAACCGCACCGCCGAGCGCGCCCGCGCCCTGGCCGACGCCTACGGCGCCAGCGCCCTGCCGTATGGTCAGCTTGAGCCGGCGCTGGCCGCCGCCGACGTGGCGATCTGCTGCACCGCCGCGCCCGGCTACGTCGTCGACGCCAGCATGGTCGCGCGTGCCAGCGCCGGCCGCGCCGCCGGGCTGCTGCTGCTCGACCTAGCGGTGCCGCGCGATATCGAGCCGCTGGCCGCGCAAGTTCCCGGCGTGCGGCTGTGGGATGTCGACAGCCTGCAGGTAATCTGCGAGGCGAACCGGGGCGCGCGCGAGGCCGAGGTGGCCCACGCCGAGCGGCTGGTCGACGGCGAGATCGCGCGCTTCGAGGAGTGGTGGGGCACGCAGCACGTGGTGCCGACCATCCGGGCGCTGCGCGAGCGCGCCGAGCACATTCGCGCCGCCGAGCTCGAGCGCACGCTGGCCAAGCTCGCGCACCTTTCGCCGCAGGAGCAGGCCGCGATCGGCGCGCTGAGCGCCGCGATCGTCAACAAGCTGCTGCACCAGCCGATCAGCGCATTGAAAGACCCTCACAGCGGCGGCCAGCTGGCCGCGCTCGTGCAAGAGCTGTTTCAGCTCGGCACCTAGCCCGCGCCGCCGCCTGTGAGATAGTAGACACGGAAAGGACAGTCCATGGCATCTCTAGAGCATACGCCCGAGCGCTGGTTCGTGCAGTACACCGCCTTCAAAGCCGACCCAGCCTGGCGGCGGCTGCCGCACGGCGCCCGCGAAGACGGCCGCGAATCATTCGCGCGCGCCATCGAAGAGTACGCGCCCGGCGTCGCCACATGGGCCTACAGCACGATCGGCATGAAGACCGGCTGCGACCTGCTGCTGTGGCGGCGCGGCGCCGACCCGATCGGCATGCAGGAGATGACCGCGCGGCTGCTGCAAACCGGCCTGGGCGCGTACCTCGAGCTTGCCCACAACCTGTACGGCTTCACCCGGCCCTCGAACTACACCAAGCGCCCGACCACCCAGGAGCAGGCGATCGAGCTGAACGACCGCCAGACCTTCCTGACGGTCTACCCGTTCAGCAAGACCACCGAGTGGTACCTGATGAGCCGCGACGCGCGCCAGGGCATGATGAACGAGCACATGCGCATCGGCCACGACTACGCCGACATCCGCCAGGTGCTGCTGTACTCGACCGGCCTCGACGACCAGGAGTTTGTGGTGGCCTACGAGATGGACGATCTGCCGCGCTTCAGCGAGCTGGTGACGGTGCTGCGCGACACCGAGGCGCGGCGCTACACGCTGCGCGACACGCCGATCATCACCGGCATCCACCGGCCGCTGCGCGAGGCGCTTGAGCTGATTGGGTAGTTTTGAGCTGTAAGTTCTGAGTTTTGCATAGAGCTGAACTCGAAACTCAAAACTGAGTGCAGCCTATCACACATCCGAACCGGGTTTGACGAAAGATGGAAGACGAAAGACGGCGCTGTTTCGTCCTTCGTCCTGAAAACTCGGATCGAACCTGCGGTAGCCTGTACTTAGCACTCATGAGGTATCGTTTGAACGATCGCTTTCTTAAAGCCTGCCGCCGCCAGCCGGCCGACCGCACCCCGGTGTGGTTTATGCGCCAGGCCGGCCGCTATATGCCCGAGTACCGCGCCATCCGCGAGCGCTACGGCTTTCTCGAGATGGTGAAGACGCCCGAGCTGGCCGCCGAGATCACGCTCCAGCCCATACGCGCCTTTGCCGTCGACGCGGCGATTATCTACGCCGACATCCTGCCGCCGCTTGAGGGCATGGGCCTGTGCCTGAGCTACGCCAAGGGCGAGGGGCCGGTGATCCACAACCCCCTGCGCGCCCCGGCCGATATCGCCGCGCTCGCGCAGCCCGACCCGCGCGAGACCGTGGGCTACACGCTCGAGGCCATCCGGCTGGTGCGGCGCGAGCTTGGCGCCACGCTGCCGCTGATCGGCTTCAGCGGCGCGCCGTTCACACTCGCCAGCTACGCGATCGAGGGCGGCGGCTCGCGCGAGTACCGGCGCACCAAACAGCTGATGCACCGCCAGCCCGACGCCTGGCACGCGCTGATGGCCAAGCTCGCGCGGCTGGTGAGCGACTACGCGCTGGCGCAGCTCGCGGCCGGCGCCGACGCGATCCAGCTGTTCGACAGCTGGGCCGGTGCGCTCGCCCCCGACGACTACGCCGAGTTCGTGCTGCCGTATGTGCAGCAGATCGTTGCCGCGATCAAGCGCCACGAGCCAACAACTCAAGACCAGGCGCCCGGCGCAGGCGGTCCTGGCGCCCCGGTGATCTACTTCGGCACCGACATGAGCGGCATGCTCGGCATGCTGCGCCACACCGGCGCCGACGTGGTCGGGCTCGACTGGCGCATCGCGCTCGACGACGCCTGGGCGCAGCTCGGGCCGGGCGTGGCCGTGCAGGGCAACCTCGACCCGCACACATTGTTTGGCCCGTGGGAGGCGATCGAGCGCCGCGCCGCCGCTATTCTGGATCGCGCCGCCGGCCGGCCCGGCCACATCTTCAACCTCGGCCACGGCATCCTTACCGAAACGCCGGTCGAGCACGTCGCGCGGCTGGCCGACTTCGTGCATGAATACTCTTCGCACTGACAGGAAGGGCACCGTGCCCCTGCGCATTGGGGGCACTCAAAGGCACCAACATATGAGCGAAACCACTCCGACCGGCATCATGGTGATGGCCTACGGCACGCCCGAGACGCTGGCCGATGTCGAGCCATACTACACACATATCCGCGGCGGCCGCAAGCCCTCGCCCGAGCAGCTGGCCGACCTGATCGGGCGCTACGAGAAAGTCGGCGGGCAGACGCCGCTGTACGAGCTGACCAAAGGCGTGGCCGATCAGCTGCGCGCCCGGCTTGAGCACGAGTTCCCCGGCCGCTACCGCGTGTACCTGGCCATGAAGCACTGGCACCCATATATCGCCGAGGTCGTGCCGCAGATCGCCGCCGACGGCATCCGCGAGGTGGTGGGCGTGGTGCTGGCGCCGCACTACTCGCGCTACAGCCTCGAGGGCTACCGCAGCTACACCGAAAAAGCGCTCGCGCAGCTCGATCGGCCGTTCAGCTTCCGCTTCGTCGAACACTGGCACGATCACCCGCTGTTCCGCGCGCTGATCACCGACCGCATTCGCGCCGCGCTGGCCGAGTTCCCGCCCGAGGCCCAGGGCCAGGTCGCCGTGCTGTTCAGCGCCCACAGCCTGCCCGAGAAAATCGTGGCCATGGGCGACCCGTACGTAGCTCAGCTGCGCGAGAGCGCCGCCGCGATCAGCGCGCTGGTGGGCCTGCGCGAGCACCGCTTCTGCTTCCAGAGCGCCGCGCCCACGCCCGAGCCGTGGCTCGGGCCAGACATCGTGGACTACCTGCAAACCCTGCACGGCGAGGGCGTGCGCTACGTGCTCAGCGTGCCGTTCGGCTTCGTGGCCGAGCATCTCGAGGTGCTGTGGGATATCGACACCGAGGCGCAGGCCAAAGCCCGCGCGCTTGGCATGACGCTGCGGCGCATCCGCATGCCCAACGCCGACCCCGAGTTCGTCGAGGTGATTCGCGCGGTGGTGCTAGAGAGCGCGGGCAGCTGAAAGAACACCCTGCGATGAGCAACACTATGGCTTCTGACACAATCTCGCGTATCGCCCGAGGAATGGCAAGCGGCGGGCCAGCCGCCGTCCATCTGCCGTCGCTCGTGGTGATCGGCACGCGCGCGAGCAAGCTGGCCCTGGCGCAGACATACGCCATCCGCGACGCGCTGCTGGCGGCCTGGCCGGGCCTGGAGGTTGGCGTCGAGCAGATCACCACGAAAGGCGACCTGATCCTCGACCGGCCGCTCAGCGCGATCGGCGACAAGGGCCTGTTCGTCAGCGAGATCGAGCAGGCGATGCGCGAG
>CALLYN010000827.1 GCA_937858455.1 uncultured Kouleothrix sp. | reverse complement strand
GTAGTTGACAATGCTAGACGTAGACATCCAGATCGATGACCGGTTTGCCGATGCCGTCGACCCGGCGCTGATCGAGCGCGCAGTGGCGGCGGTGCTGGCGGCCGAGGCAGTCGCTGAGCCGATCGAGCTGAGCGTGCTGATCAGCGACGACGACGAGCTGCACGAGCTGAACCGCGCCTACCGCGGCGTCGACGCGCCCACCGACGTGCTGTCGTTCGGCGACGACGATGCCGACGATGGGCCGGCGTTCGTACGGCCGCCCGGCACGCCGCGCTACCTAGGCGACCTGGCGATCTCGTACGAGCGCGCCGTGGCCCAGGCCGCCGAGTACGGGCACTCGCGCGAGCGCGAGCTGGCCTACCTGGCCGTGCACGGCGTGCTGCACCTGCTGGGCTACGACCACGAGCGCGGGCCCGAGGACGCCGCAGCTATGCGCGCGCGCGAGGAGGCAGTGATGACCCAAATCGGCCTGCCGCGATAACGGCGCCCTGCAGCTGGCCACGCCGGCTGCGCGCCATTCATTAGACACACGCTATGATCGCTTCCCAGCCACCAACGCCACCCGGCGGCCATATGCGCGCGACAACCCTGCGATCGTCGTTTCGCTATGCCTTCGCCGGCCTGCGCTACCTGCTCTGGACCCAGCGCAACGCCAAGATCCACAGCGCGATCGGCCTGGCCGCCGCCGCACTTGGGCTGCTGCTCGGCTTCGACCGCTACGAGTGGCTGGCGCTGCTGATTACGATCGTGCTGGTGCTAGCGGCCGAGGGCGCTAACACCGCGATCGAGGCGGCGGTCGACCTGGCGTCGCCGGGCTACCATCCGCTCGCCAAAGTTGCCAAAGACGTTGGCGCCGGCACCGTGCTGCTGACTGCCATCGCCGCCGTGGCGATCGGCCTGGTGCTGTTTGTGCCGCACCTGTGGCCGATCGTGGTTGCGCTTGTCCGCAGGTTCGAAGGTTAAACGCCGTACGAGTTCGGAATACGCCGTGAACGTCTTGCTACTGTCGCCCTACCCGCCCTACCCGCCGCACGGCGGCGGGACCATGCGGATCTACCAGCTGATCCGCGGCCTGGCGCAGCGTCACACGCTCACCTGCCTGACGTTCGCGCCAGACCTCGCGGCCGAGCATGCGCTCGCGCCGCTGCAGCGTATCTGCCGGGTGATTACGGTGCGCGGGCCAGCCGAGCGCAGCCTGGCGCGCCGCGCCTGGACCACTCTGGCCTCGCCGCTGCCCGATATGGCGCTGCGCAACGCCGACATGGCCTACGCCGCCGCGCTGCGCGGGCTGCTCGCCACCGAGCACTTCGATATCATCCAGGCCGAGAGCATCGAGATGGCCGGCTACCTCCTGCAGGCCCAGACCTACGCGCGCCAGGCCGCTGCTGCCGACGTGGCGCATCCGCAGGCGCAGCGCACGAAACTGATCCTCGACCAGTTCAACGCCGAATATGTGATCCAGAAGCGCGCGTTTCTGGCCGACGCCCGGCGCCTGCGCCGCTGGCACGCCGCCGGCTATTCGCTGGCGCAGTGGCTCAAGCTGGCGCGCTACGAGGCCCAGGCCCTGCGCGGCTGCGACGCGGTGCTGGCCGTCGCCGACGACGACAAACGCATTCTTGGCCGCCTGGCGCCGCGCGTACCAATCGAGCTGGTGCCAAACGGCGTCGATACCGAGGGGTTCAGCCGGGCGGCGCTGCGCTACGAGCGCGCCGGGGCGCTGGTGTTCGAACCCGCGACGCTGGTATTCAGCGGCACGCTCGACTACCGGCCGAATGTCGACGCGCTGGTGTGGTTTGCAGCTAGTGTGCTGCCGCTGCTGCGCGCGCGCCGCCCCGACATTCGCCTGATCGCCGTAGGAAAGCGCCCCGCCCCGGCGCTTGAGCAGCTCGCCCGCGCTGGCATGCTCGCGCTTACAGGCCAGGTGGCCGACGCACGCCCGTTTATCGCTGCCGCGCCGGTATACGTCGTGCCGATGCGCATTGGCGGTGGTGTGCGGCTGAAGCTGCTCGAAGCGCTCGCGCTCGAGGCGCCGGTGGTGAGCACGCGCATGGGCGCCGAGGGCATCGCCGGGCTGCACGATGGCGAGCACTGCCTGCTGGCCGACCAGCCCGAGCAGTTCGCCGATGCGGTGCTGCGGCTGCTCGACGATCGGGCGCTAGGCCAGCGCCTGGGCGCAGCCGGCCGGGCGCTGGTGCGCCAGAGCTACGATTGGTCGGCGATCGTGCCGCGCCTCGAAGCAGTGTATCAGCACGCCTGAGCTGGTTATGCCCCCGTGCTATACTCACTCGTAGCGCCCTGGAATACGGCGCGTCGTGGCGATTCAGCGGCGCCGGGTGCCGCTGGCGTACGCATAAAGGGCAAGACATATGACCAACACCAGCCGCCAGCAACAGGTCGTCGAGCGCATTCTTGAAGACGAGCGCCTGCGCGGCGACCTCGACGACAGCGCCGCTAAAACGCTGCTCGATTGGGCCACCGCGCGCGCGGGGGGCGTCGCCGCCGACCCAACCCAATCCGACGAGCAGGTCGAATCCGCCGCGCGAGAGGTGCGCAAGGCGACGCTTGTGGCCGCCCGCTCCGGAGAGAGCGACCCGCGCCGGCTAGTGGCGCTGGCCGAAGCGGCGCTGCCCGAGCTAGCCGCCCCCACCGCAGCCATTCCCGCCCAGCGCGCCGATGCCCCCACCGCTGCCACCGGCCTGGCTGCCCAG
>CALLYN010000826.1 GCA_937858455.1 uncultured Kouleothrix sp. | reverse complement strand
GGCAGAGCAGTACTATCCTTATTTATTGTATGCGGTTTTTCCGCGCGAAGCGCGGAAAAACCGCATACAGAAGATGGAGAAGTACCATGCTGCCGCAGGCACAAGCGCCCGATTGAGCGAGCCGAACAAGGCAAGTGCGTAACTCCTAAGAGAATTTCGCTTTGCCTATCCCAATCTCCCAAGCATATGCGGCGCCGGCTCGCCTTGCTTGCCCGCTACACCACGCGCTCGCCCGGCTCCGCCACGCGCTGCAAGGTGCGCGCACCAATGGCAGCGTTGCGCGGATTATCGACCAGGCCGCTGTCGAGCAGCATCACGCCGAACAGAACCGCCCAGCCTGCCGCGCGCCTGAGCGTTGCCGCCGACAGGTCGCCGTAGGCCGCGAGGGCATCGCTGCGCGCCTGCGGCTCGGCAAACAGCATCCAGATCGCGGCGAGGTCGGTCGCGGCATCGCCCGCTGTGATGTCACCCCAATCGATAATGCCGCTGATACGCCCGCGCTCGACGAGCACATTGCGCGGGTGCAGATCGGCGTGGAGCCAGGTTGGCGGCAGGTCGAGCGGAGCTTCCAGCGCGGCCTGCCAGATCTTCCCGATCTGCGGCGTGATCAGGCCAGAGATACTCGCAAGGCGCTGCATGCGCGCTTCGGCGGCCGCTGCGCGCTGATGCAGCGGCACGCCGCGAAACGGATTCGGCGGAGCATCGGCGGGAGCGGGGGCATGCAGCGAGCGCAGGAACGCCGCGAAGGGCGCGGCCTGCGCGGCATCAGGCGCGTGCTGATCGGCGGGGAGGCCCGCGAGCCACGATACGACGCTCCAGTGCCAGGGGTAGGCCGGCGCAGGCACGCCAACGCGCACGGGCGTGGGGATCGGCAGCGCCAGGCGATCGGCGAGCTGTGGCAGCCAGCGCTGCTCGTTGAGGATCAGCGGCGCAGCGATCGCGCGGCGCGGCAGGCGCACGGCGAGGTCATCGCCAAGGCGAAACAGCGCATTATCCCAGCCCGCGTCGACCTCGCGCAGCGGCAGATCTGCCAGATCAGGATGCTGCTCGGCGAGCAGCTCAGCAACCAGCGCGGCGTCGATCGCCCACTCGGCAGCCGGCGTCCCGGCGGATGCACTTGTTGGATCCATACTCATCTAGGCGCAATACCCCTCAAATACGGTGAGCATAGGACGTTTGCCACAAAGACTCAAAGTCTTGAAGGCACCCTGCAGCCCTGCCATGCGAGAATTGGTGTGATTCATCCAATGGAGGGCCGGCATCCTGCCGCCCACACTCTGCAATGCAAGAATTGCCTTGATTGGCCACAATGTAGGGGCGGCCTGCTGCCGCCCGTGCTCTGCAATACGAGCGTGGCAATGTAGGGCCGGCATCCTGCCGCCCGTGCTCTGCCATACATAGAGCTCATCCTGCTGGCGCGAGCGAACCATCACGGCGCGCGAGCAATGTACCGAGAGCAAAAAACAGCAAGTTCGCAAGGTTAATCCCCGCAGGCAGAAGAACCAGACGGAGCGGCGGAATAAGCGCGCCTATCATGCCAAAGGCAATAAAGAGCAGCAGCGGATTGAACACAGCCGCAATGCGCGGGTAGGCTGTCTTTTTCCACCCAACCACAAACACATACCAGAGAGAGAACAGCAGCAGGCCAACAAACAGCACGACGACGAGGATGGTGCGGTATGAGACAAGTTCTGCTATCAGGCTGCTGAACGCCTGCTGTGCGTCACCTGCGGCGCGAGCGCGCGCCTGAACCACCAGCCCCAGCAAGGCAGCATGTGCATGAAACACCGCGCCAAGGGCGGTGACAAACGAGGCGACCACAAAAAACGAAATTGCGAAGCGCTTACCAGCTGGTGCCAGCCCCAGCGTGATCTGCCAAAATCCAGCAATCTGCATGAGAATGGCAATCACCCCCAGGTAAAATCCAACGGCAATGCGCTCTGGTGAAACGTCCAGAAAATAGCTATACTCAAGTGACCCAAGATGTGCAGGATCTGGCGTATATTGGAGCGCCAGATCTGCCCCGGCCGCCGCCAATGCTGCAAGGCTGCCGATCGTTCCCCAGATGCGTGAAGAGATCATACCAACCATCCTTTGTACACCCTGCGCCTGCTCCCACGATCAGACAACGTGGTGCGGCGCCAGGCCACACGGGTGTTCGGGGTCGCCGCGCTCCACCTGCACCGTCGCGTGCTCAATGCCAAACTGATCGTGCAGCTCGGCGCATATGCGGCTGAGCAGGCCATCCTCGCAGGGCGCATCCGGCATAACCAGGTGTGCCGTCAGGGCCGCTTCCGTGGTACTGAGGCCCCAGACATGCAGATCGTGCACGTCGGCAACGCCCGGCAGCGAGCGCAGATAGCGCTCGACGGCCGGCATCTCGATCCCTTCGGGCACCGCATCAAGCGCGAGATTGAGGCTATCGCGCAGCAGCCCCCAGGTGCCGGCCAGCACCACGCCCATTACCGCCAGGCTCACCAGCGGATCAAGCCAGTACGCGCCGGTCAGAAGCATAACCACGCCGGCGACTACCACACCGAATGATACTCCCGCATCCGAGGCCATATGCAAGAAAGCCCCCCTGATATTGAGGTCGCTCTCGCGGCCGGCCATAAACAGCAGCGCGGTGAACCCATTGACGACAATGCCGGCCGCGGCCACCCAGATCACCGTAAGCTCGCCGACCGGCTCGGGGTTTGATAAGCGGCGAATAGCCTCCCACGCAACCGCGCCAACCGTGATCAGCAGCACCACCGCGTTGATCAGCGAGGCAAGAATTGACGAGCGGCGGAAGCCATAGGTGCGCCGCTGCGACGGAAGGCGCCGCGAGAGCAGCATTGCCCCCCACGCCAGCAGCAGGCTCAGCACATCGCCGAGGTTATGGCCCGCGTCGGCCACCAGCGAGAGCGAGCGCGTGGCCTTGCCGTAGAAAAACTCGGCGATCACAAACCCCAGATTGAGCGCAACCCCAATCGCAAAGGCGCGGCCATAATTCGCCGGCGCGTGGGAATGCGTGTGATGCTCTGCCAACCCAAATTCCTTTCGGTAGCTTCAAAGGGAAAGGCTTACGCTCCTCGCAGATCAGGGTTAGGCGGCACAAACTACTGCCCGAGACGCTGATGCAGCATACCATGGATGCCGGCCGATGAACAGCGC
>CALLYN010000825.1 GCA_937858455.1 uncultured Kouleothrix sp. | reverse complement strand
CTCAGCACACCGCTGGCCACCACGGCGGCCACGCGGGCCAGGTCGGCGGTCATCACCTCGCGGTAATCCTTGGCCGCCACCACCAGAAAGCTGCTCGATGCACTTTCCGCCTTCGAGCCCATCAGCGCGCTGAGCACGCCCAGCGCGGCGGCGCGCGCCGCCAGAAACGGCAGGTCGAAGCCGAACAGGTTGTGGTTCTCGATCACGTCGGGGTCGCGCTCGCGAACCAGCGCGCACAGCTCGGCAATCAGCGCGGCCTCGTCGGCGGGGGTGGGCGCGTCGAGGGTGATCGCCAGGCCGCAGCTGTCGCGCACGGCGGCCATGAAGATCCGCCCGCGCCCAGGGTCGAGCGCGGTGGTCTCGAAGTCGATCTGCATGCGCACCAGGTCGGCGTAGGCCAGGCCGCGAAAGTACACCCGGCCGGTCTGCATCAGGTACTGCTCGACCGCGCCGACGCGGTAGTAGTCGTCGTCGAGGTCGTACAGGCTGGCGATCTCGCGGCCGAGGCGGCGGCGCGCGCCCGCCAGGATCATGCGCTCGAGCGCCCGGCCGTCGCGGGCCTCGAGCAGAAAGCGATACGAGCCGGGCGCACCCGCCAGTTCGCGGTAGCTCACCGGCGCGCGCCCCGCAGCCGGCGACGAGGCCTCAGCGAGGCCTGGCCCAAGGTGTGCAAGGTCGTCGAGGGTGGCGGCGAACAGCCACGGCCGGAAGCGCGCGCGCTCGACGGCCAGCTGCTCGCCGTGGCGCCGCCACACCAGCGCCCGGCCCTCGCGGCTGGCCCACACCGACACAATGCCGGGCGTCGCGTCCCAGCCAAACAGGTACTCGTCGGATGTGGCCGGCAGGTCGGTCATACGCGGGAAAACAAAAGCGCCCGATGTACTCGGGCGCTTTGATGAGTGGTGGGCGATACTGGACTCGAACCAGTGACCTCGTCGGTGTGAACGACGCGCTCTAGCCAGCTGAGCTAATCGCCCGTGATTGACACGCGGCAGAGTATAGCATAGGTGGGGATGTTCTGCAAATCCGGCGACCACAGTAGTGCCAAAGGGGAGGGGGTAACACATCTGGCTGTGTGGTGCGATCGCCGCCGCGATCGCACCACACAGCCGACAATAATTCCCCCTCTCCCGCATGCGGGAGAGGGGGGTGAGGGTCGACTTTGCACGAGCCCTGGTCAGATCAAAAAAGGGTTGCTTGCTGCATCCCTGTATCCAACTCATCCCAGGGCAGGCGTGGTATGTCAGACATGCGCTCAAGGCGGCGCTGGAACTCACGGCACAATCCCGGTGACTGGCGCTCGTCGGGGCAGTGGCAGAAGAAATACACTTCAGTCCCATCTGCGAGCCATTGAGCTACCCGCTTAGCCCAGTCATCCAGCAGCGGCCCATTCAGCTCGGGTGTTGGATGCCCAATGTATCGAACCAGGGCAATCTCACTGCTCCGCAGCGGGTGCATCGGCACGTCGGGCTTCCGATCACGAGCGGCCTGTAGGTCAAAATCGGCTCCCGGCAGAGGGCCAGCGTCTAAGGGGCGCACATCCATGATCACCTTACCCGCATTGTATTGGTGGAGCAGGTTTATGAGGGCTGACTCGTGCGGCTCCGTGTACCAATCCTCGTGACGTACCTCGACTGCTAGCTGGTACTCGCTTGGCCACGCGCTGATCCATCGTTCGAGGTCTTCAATCTTATCCCCACGATAGCCTGGAGGTAGCTGGAGAAAGAATGGCCCCAGCCGTTCCCCAAGTGGAGCCATGCGCTCGACAAACTCCCGCGTTATCTTGAGCTTGGTTGCGAGCGGCCCTTCATGGCTCACTTCGCGAGGAAGCTTAAAGCAGAAGCGAAACGTCTCTGGCGTCTCAGCCGCCCATCGTCGGACAATCTCACTCCGAGGGGTAGCATAAAAAGTTGTATTACCCTCTGCGGTTGTCAGCCTGCGGCTATATAGGGAGAGGAAGTCAGCGCTCTTGCTTCCCGGCGGAAACAGATCGCCGACCCAATCCTTGTAGCCCCACACCGCGCAGCCGATTCGGAACATTGCCATAAGGCTCACCCTGCTTGCGATCATAAAGCTCGGAACGCGGGCATGGTACCACACCCTCGCCCGCACGCGGGGCATTCGTGATCGGTCGGTTTTTCGCCTGCCGCCAAATCGCACGAACCCCATGCCCGCTGTGCGAGGATGGGGTTCGTGCGATCCGTGCTGAGCTGTAGCACAGCGAAGGAGGCGGCTACTGGCTCTGGCTTGTGTTCTGGCTCTGCTGCGGCCGCCCGCCGCCGA
>CALLYN010000824.1 GCA_937858455.1 uncultured Kouleothrix sp. | reverse complement strand
TATGGCATTGGCGTCGAGCGGCTGCTGCAGGTGATCGTCGAGCAGCACCACGACGCCGCCGGGATCGTCTGGCCGGCCGAGGTCGCGCCGCTCGAGGTGCATCTGGTGCGGCTGGGCAAGGGCGAGGCGGTGCGCGCCGCCGCCGACGCGCTGTACGGCGAGCTTCTGGCCGCGGGCGTGCAGGTGCTCTACGACGACCGCGACGAGTCGGCTGGGGTGAAGTTCAACGATGCCGACTTGATCGGCCTGCCGGCGCGCCTGCTGGTGAGCGACAGGCTGCTGGCGGCCGGCCAGGTCGAGCTGAAGCCGCGCGGCGGCGAGGCGCTGAAGCTGGCGCGCGGCGAGGTGCTGGCCAGGCTGCGGGAGGGTGCCAGCTAGGCGGCTTTCAGGCGTGTGGCCACCACACTCCTAGATAGTGTTGCACTACGTGGCGAAGCCACGTAGTGCAACACTATAAGAATGGAACTTACGCAGTTGGCGTGCTCAGCCTTCGGCAGAGCGGTTCTTTCCTTTTGGACGTGTGCGTTTTTCCGCGCTCCGCGCGGAAAACGCACACAGAAGATGAACAGGTACCATGCTGCCGCAGGCTCAGTCGCGTACCGTGAGGAGGCCGAAACACGCAAGTGCGTAACTCCTAAAGAAATTTGGGGGCGGCGAAGCCGCCCCCAAACCCTTACCAAGTGTACGTCATCAGGCGAATTGGTATTACTAGGCCATATACACCGGCAGATCCTGCACCAGGTAGCTGCCGCTGGCGTGCTTCACCGTGAATGTGAAGCGCGAGGTTTTGCCAAGCAGCACGAACAGCTTGCCGGAGTCGGCCAGAAACTCGACGGTGAACTGGAACTCGTCGGCGCTCACGGCCTTCTCGGCGACAATGCGCTTCAGGCGCAGGCACTGCAGGCCGTTTTGCTCGCAGCCATTGCGCAGCAGCGCGATGTGATCGCGCGCGGGCACGTCGGGGTTCCAGCCTGCGAGGATGTCGTACGAGCCGCCGTAGAGCCTGGCTGCGTCGGCGTAGCGGCCGGCGTACAGCGCGCCAAAGTAGGCCCGCAGGCCGTCGCGCGCCCGGTCGAGGCGCTGCACCACCGGCGGGTTGATCTTCAGCGACTCGCCGATCGCCTCGAGCGCCGGCCGCACGCTTTTCTCGCCAGCGGCTTTGTAGCCGTACACAAAGCCAAACACGCGGTAGTCCTGGTCGACGCGGCCGTTCTGGTGGTAGAGCGCGGCGCCCTTCGAGCCTTTGTCGGTGGTGAAGGTAAAGCCGGTTTCCCAGCGCGCGCCGGGCATGGCGATTGCGCCGGTGTTCTTCACGCTCTTGCTGTAGATCTGGCGCAGCGCGGCCTGCCCACGCTTTGCCAGCGCGTCGGCCGGCGTATCCGCGCCGGCGTCGAACGTGTCGATCGCGGCGACGGTGTGGCGATCCTTGCTGATGAAGATCGTGATCTCGGGCGTGAGCTGCTCGACGTGCAGCAGGTCGGCGGGGTACTGTACGCTCCACTCGCCGCTTGGCGCCGTGTAGGTTTTCAGCCGGGGCGCGGCGCCTACGTTGGGCGCATGCATGAAAATCGCAATTCCGGCGATTAATGTCAGTATCGCTGATATATAGTGTTTCACGGTTGTTCCTTGCACGAGCGATGTCCACAGTTGAACATACGCCTATAAAGACGAACAACCGGTGCTGGTTTTGCTACATCATTTGGCGGATTTATACCAAATCCGTCTGATCACTTCTTTTTTGGTATGCCCTGCCCGGCTTGGCTGGGTGCGGCATATTTGCCTGCGGCAGCGCGGTTTTTCCGCGCTCTGCGCGGAAAAACTGCATACGGGTCGAGCAGCGAGTACCGTGCTGCCGCAGGCCGAGCACGCCAACTGCGTAAGCCATAACTAAAAAGGAATTTCGGGGCAGCGTTGCCGCCCACGAAATTCCGCCATACAGCAAGTGATCAGCCGAATGAGGCTAGCGGCGATCGGCGGCCGCGCCGTGCAGAAACAGCTCGAGCAGAGCATCGATTGCCGTGTCGGGCGTGCGCGCGCCGCCGGCGGGCGTGGTGGTGAGAAACGGGTAGAGCATGCCCAGCAGCAGCCACGTGAGCGTGGGCGGGTCGGCCGGGCGCAGCTCGCCGCGCGCCATACCGCTGGCCAGCATCGCGGTGATCGGGCCGATAAATTGGGCCTGGTAGCGCTGGCCGAAGCCGGCGCGCGCCTCGGGGCCAAGGTGGGCGATCTCGTTGCCGGCGAGCCGCACGAGCGCGCGCTGGTCGGCTGGCTGCCCCGCCAGCC
>CALLYN010000823.1 GCA_937858455.1 uncultured Kouleothrix sp. | reverse complement strand
GTGGAGTGCCAGGCAGGCGTCGATCACCGGGTTCAGCACCACGCCGCAGGGGTAGGGCTTGAAGGCGTTGCGCTGGATTTCCCACTCGCGGCCCAGGGTGTCCGTGTCCAGGCGCGGCTCGCCCTCGCCGTAGCGCGCAATCAGCACGCGGGCCGCCGCGTAGCTCTCGGGGTGCACAGCGGTATTGTCGAGCGGGTCGGGGGCCTCGGGGATGCGCAGAAAGCCAGCCGCCTGCTCGAACGCTTTGGGGCCGAGGCCCTTGACTTTCAGCAGCTGCTTGCGGGCGCCGAACGGGCCGTTGGCATCGCGGTGGGCCACGATCGACTTGGCGGTTTTGCTGTTCAGGCCGGCCACGTAGCCCAGCAGCGCCGCCGAGGCGGTGTTGAGATCGACGCCCACATAGTTGACGCAGCTCTCGACCACGGCGCCAAGCTGGGCGCCCAGGCGCTTCTGGTCGACATCGTGCTGGTATAGGCCTACGCCAAGCGCCTTGGGGTCGATCTTCACCAGCTCGGCCAGCGGATCCTGCAGGCGCCGGGCGATCGACACATTGCCGCGTTGGGTCGCATCCAGCTCGGGAAACTCGTCGCGCGCGGCCTCGGAGGCCGAGTACACCGACGCGCCGGCCTCGCTCACCATAACATATCTGAGCAACGAAGAACCAACGACGAAAGACGAACGTTTGTTGTCGCCAGGCTCATGGTTTTGGGATGTTTCCGAGCTGCTTTCGTCCTTGGTCTTTCGTGCTTGGTCAGCCTGCTTGATCACCTCGGCAACCAGCGCCTCGGTTTCGCGGCTGGCGGTGCCGTTGCCGATTGCGATGATCTGCACGCCCCAGCGCCGAACTGTCTTCAGCAGCGTGTCTTTGGCCTTGTCGGGCTGGTGCAGGTACACCACGCCGCCCTCGAGGTACTTGCCGGTAGCGTCGACGACGGCGATCTTGCAGCCGGTGCGAAATCCAGGGTCGACGCCCATTACCACGCGTCCGCGCAGCGGCGGCTGCAGCAGCAGGCCGCGCAGGTTGGCGGCGAACACCGCCAGCGCGTGCTCCTCGGCGCGCTCGGTCAGCTCGGCGCGCAGGTCGCGCTCGATCGCCGGGGCCAGCAGGCGCTTGTAGCCGTCGGCAACGGCCGCGCGAACCTCGCCGGCCAGCCAGCCGCCGCCGTGGGCGTAGCGCTTCTGTAACGTCGCGACAAACGCGTCGTGGTTGGCGTCGACATCGGCCTTCAGCGCACCCTCGTGCTCGCCGCGGTTGATCGCCAGGATGCGGTGCGGCGGCAGCTTCGCCAGGCTTTCGCCGAACTCGTAGTACAGGCGGTACTTGCCCTCGGCGTCGGCGGCCTCGTCTTTCCGCACAACGCGCAGCACGCCGGTGCGGCGGGTGGCCTCGCGCACGGCCTGGCGCACCGCCGCCGTCTCGGCCACCGTCTCGGCCACAATATCGCGCGCGCCGGCGTAGGCGGCCTCGACATCGGCCACGCCCTTTTCCGGATCGACAAACGCCGCCGCGAGGGCGTCGCGGTCGCGCCCGCTCGCGTCCTGGGCAAGCAGCGCCTCGGCCAGCGCGGCGAGGCCCAGCTCGCGAGCCACCTGGGCGCGGGTACGGCGCTTGGGCCGGAACGGCAGGTACATATCTTCGATCGATTGAAGCGTCTGGGCCTCGGCGAGCTGCGCGTCGAGCTCGGGCGTCAGGTGGGCGCCCTGCTCGAGCAGCGCGCGCACCTCGGCGCGGCGGGCCTCGAGGTTGCGCAGGTATTCGAGCCGGTCGGCCAGCTTGCGCAGCTGGTCTTCGTCGAGGCCGCCGGTTATTTCCTTGCGGTAGCGCGTGATGAACGGGATGGTGTTGCCTTCGTCGAGCAGCGCCACGGTGCGCTCGACCTGGCCCAGGCCAAGGCTCAGCTCCTGAGCGAGGCGAGTCAAGATTTCATTATGTAGAGTCATGTTCATTTTCTACGGTCAAAACAAACGACGGGCACAAACGGCTATGGCGCGCGCTGGCCGAGCGTCACGCCGCTATTGCGCTGCACCTTGCTGCCCGGGCGCGGCGCCGAGCTGACGATCGTGCCAGGGCCGAAGCGATTGCACAGGTCGCCGAGCTTGTCGCAGCCCTGAACATCGACAAACGACACGAACAGGCCGGCCGCCTCGATCTTGGCGCGGGCGTCGGCCTCGCTCAGGCCAGTGATCTCGGGCACCACCACCTTGTCGCCAATGCTGACGTAGATCGTTACGGTCTGGCCGCGCGGCAGCTTCACGTTCACCGGGTCCTGGCGCGTCACAAAGCCCTCGCTAAGGTCGCTGGTTTCTTGCTGCTCTTGCACCTGAAAGCCGGCGGCGCTGAGCAGGCTGCGCGCGTCGGAGGCGCGGGTGCGCTGCACATCGGGCACATCGACCAGCTCGGGGCCAAGGCTGAGCGTCAGCGTTACCACAGTGGCAGGCGACTGGTTCACCGGCACGTTGGGCGGCGGGAACTGCTCGAGCACCAGGCCGGCGGTAATCACATCGCTGGCGCGCGGCTCGGCCACAAACGCGCTCAGGCCCTGGGCCTGCAGCGCCGCGCGGGCCTCGGCCTCGGTTTTTCCCACCAGGTCGGGCACGGGCACCAGCGGCACGGTGGCAGTGCCTGGCAGCGGAGCCTCGGTGGCGGCGCCGGCCGGCGGGCGGCTGATCGTGCTGCTGGCGAAGTTAAACAGCCCATCGAACGCGCCGACCGCGAACAGGTACACCAGGCCGAGCACGCCGCCGAGCAGCAGCAGGCCAAGAATGAACCCGCCAACGCCCATGCCGCGATTATCGGGGCGCGGCTGCAGCACGGCCGGGCGCGGCGGCAGCACCGCGCGCGGCTGGGTGGGCTGGTTGGTGCGCGGC
>CALLYN010000822.1 GCA_937858455.1 uncultured Kouleothrix sp. | reverse complement strand
CGGGGGCGGCGCTGTCTGCTCGGCGGCCAGCGCCAGCGCCGCGAACGAGCGGTAGGCGCGCAGCAGGTCGCGCATCAGCTTGTGGCGAATAAACAGCGGCGCGAGCGTGCGGCCCAGCAGCCCGCGCGGCTCGAAGCCCACCACCACGTCGACGTGGCAGCGGCCGCCGGGCAGCGGCGCGAGCGTGGTGCGTGTCATCAGGCGGCGCACGGGGATCGGCGGCACGAACGCGCGCTCGACCTGGTACCACTGCTCGAACACCCACTCGTACGGGAACTCGTACCACGACACCGGCACGCCCATGTAGTGGCTGTCGACCGCGAACGAAAGGTCGGGCTGCAGCGCGCTGCGCTCGAATGGCGGAATGCCGATCGCCCTGTCGATCCGGCTGGTATCCGAGAGCAGCGGCCACAGCTGCGCTGGGGTGGCATCGAGCTCGAGCGTAGCGTGTAGATTGATCGTCGGCGCTGGCATACCCCGCGTACCTTCCACGAGCGGCTGGGCAATAGTGGCCTTCATTATACTCAGCAGTACTGACATACCGAATGAGTTTTCATTACAGATAGAAGTTACGCACTTGTGTCGTTTGGCTTCCTCACGGTGCGAGATTGAGCCTGCGGCAGCACAGAATGCGCGGCGCGCTCGGTGCTACGCCCTGGCGTTTTTTGCCGCTTGTCAGGCGGCCGGCTTGCTGGCCGAGATAATCGCGTAGAACCACAGCCCGCGCTCGAGCGCCTGGTA
The DNA here is from genome assembly GCA_937858455.1 of uncultured Kouleothrix sp. Taxonomy (GTDB): domain Bacteria; phylum Chloroflexota; class Chloroflexia; order Chloroflexales; family Roseiflexaceae; genus Kouleothrix. The sequence continues at coordinate 2,601 of CALLYN010000822.1, read as the reverse complement.
CTGGCGCAGCGCGCCCACGACATTGCCGTGCTGCATGCGCGTGCGCAGCCGCAGCCCGCGCAGCGCCAGCGCCACCGGGTACGAGAACGCGGTCATGCGGAAGAGCCGGCGCAGCGACGGGCGCGTGTGGGCGGTGACGTCGTCGATGCGCACGCCGGCCAGTCCGGCGGCGGCAGCGTGGCGGGCGTGCTCGTCGCGCGTGTCGATATCGTCGATCGCCCAGCCGGCCAGCCACTGGTGCAGCGTGCGCTCGCCGGCGCCGCCCAGTGGGCGGTCGGCGCGCAGGTACTCGGCGATGATCAGGCGCCCGCCGGGCCGCAGCAGGCGCGCGGCCTCGCGGTAGAACGCGGCTTTCTCGCGGGCGTGGCACAGGCTTTCGAGCGCCCACACCACGTCGAAGCTGGCGTCGGCGAATGGCGCCGCGGTGTAGTCGGCCTGCTCGAAGCGCACCTGGCCGGCCAGGCCGCGCTGTGCAGCGTAGTGCCGGGCGCGCGCCACCTGGCTGGCCACCGGGGTGATACCCGTGACGAGGGCGCCGCGCTGCTTGGCCAGCCACATGCTGCTGCCGCCCACGCCGCAGCCGGCGTCGAGCACGCGCTGGCCTGCAGCGACGCCGGCGCAGTCGGCCAGCACGCGGTTCATGTTTGCCAGCGCGGCGGCATGGCTGCGCGTCTGCTCGTCGAAGTAGCCGAAGTGCACCGAAAGATTCTGGCCATTCAGCCAGAGCATCCGGTAGTCGAGCCATGTTTCGTCGTAGTACGCCACGATATCGTCGGTGGGCGAGGCGGCCCTGCGGCCGTCTGCTGCCAGCTGCTGCTGTGTCATGCGAGCTCCTCTGGTTATTCCTGGCCGGGAAGCAGCCCGATCTGGCGCAGCAGACCGGCGACATCCCAGACGCGTGTATCGGCCACGGCCGCGCCGTTGTGGTAGCGGATCAGGCTGATCCCATTGAAGTTGATCGGCTTGCCGGTTGCCGGTATGCCCATAAACGGCCCCATGTGCGTGCCCGAAAGGCTCCATTCCACCGCCACGGTGCTGCCTTCGGCCACGATCCGCTCGACGCGCACGTGCGAGTCGGGGAAGGCCGCGAAGTGCCGCGCGTAGAGCCCGGCAATCTGGCTGCGCCCCACGGCGGGCCGCGACACCGCCACATCGCGCAGCTCGGCGTTGTCGGCAAAGTAGGCCGCTGCCGCAGCGGCGTCGTGGGTGTTAAACATATCGAAAATAAGCTGGGTGCGCGCTTTGAGGTCGGCGATTGACATAGCCGGCTGCCTTTCGTATTTAGGGTGGCTTCGATGCTCTTGAGCGCATGCTAGCAGGCGGGTCTTATCGGAGTCTTGCGCGGCTCGTAAAATTGCGTGGCTGGTGGCGATTTTGGCTGGGAAACATGAAAAGTGCTACGATATTACGAAGCTGGCGCGCCCGGCCTTTGGCTGTGCGGTTTCTCCGCGCGGAGAAACCGCACGCACAAGCCCTAGATTGCGCGGGGCTGCCTGAAAGGATAGCTTGAATGGCCTTTGCCCCGCGCGCACGCGCTGCTGTTCGGCGCGAAGCTAAGGTGTGAGCCGGGCCAGGTCGCGCGGGAACAGCGTCGTCTCGCGGATGTTTGGCGCCTCGATCAGGCGCGCCACCCAGCGCTCGAGGCCGATGGCGAAGCCGCCGTGTGGTGGCATGCCATGGCGGAACGCCTGCAGGTAGCCGGCGAACGACTCGGCGGGCATGCCGCGCTCGGCCAGCACCGCCAGGTAATCGTCGTAGCGGTGCAGCCGCTGCCCGCCGGACACCAGCTCGAGCCCGCGAAACAGCAAGTCGAAGCCGCGCGAATAGCCTGGCCGCGCCGGGTCGGGGTGGGTGTAGAACGCGCGCTTGGCGGTGGGGTAGCCCCACACGAACAGGAAGTCGGATCCGTGCTCGCGGCTGGCCCACTCGCCCAGCCAGCGCTCGTGGGCCGGCGCCAGGTCGGGCTCGCCGCGCGCGTCGTCGCCGGTGGCCTGGCTGTACAGCTCAAGCGCCTCGGTGAAGTGGATCGCCGGGATGCGCGCCGGCACTGCGGGCAGCGGCCGAGGCAGGGCGCCGATCGTACCAGCCGCCAGCTCGGCCTGGATGGCCGCGACCATGCTTTCGAGCACGCGGTTCAGCAGCTCCATCACGTCGTGGTGATCGCGGATAAACCCCAGCTCGACGTCGAGCGACACAAACTCGTTGATGTGGCGCGGTGTGTCGTGCGGCTCGGCGCGGAAGGCCGGGCCGACCTCGAACACGCGCTCGAACACGCCCACCATAATCTGCTTGTAGAGCTGCGGGCTCTGCGAAAGGTACGCCGGCTGGCCGAAGTAGTCGATACGGAACACATTCGCGCCGCCCTCGGTGGCCGCGCCGACGATCTTGGGCGTCTGGATCTCGACGAAGTCGCGCGCGGCCAGCGCCGCGCGGAAGCCGGCCATCGACACAGCGGCCATGCGGAACAGCCCGCGCTGGCGCGGGTGGCGCAGGCCCACCGGCGCGTTGTCGAGCAGCGTCGGCAGCTGGGCCTTCACTGTCGGCCGGAACAGGTCGAACGGCGGCGGGGCGGCGGCCTCGGCCAGCACCTCGACGGCGGGC
>CALLYN010000821.1 GCA_937858455.1 uncultured Kouleothrix sp. | reverse complement strand
CGAGATCGCCATCGGCATGAAGATCAGCGCCTTGGCCAGATTCTCGAACTTGCTGCGGTCGGCCAGCACGGCGATCACCAGGCCAAAGATGACGCATCCGGCGGTGCCGAAGATCATCCAGATCAGGTTGTTACGGAACGACTCGAGCATGCTACGGTCGGTAATAGCAAACACATAGTTGCGCAGGCCAACAAACTGGGTCGAGTCGTTATTCAGCAGGCTCAGATAGATCGTACGCAGCGTGGGAAGGAACAGAAACCAGCCAAGCATAAAAACGGCGGGGCCAACAAAGACGAACGGCCGCAAGTAGGCTTTGGCTGCATCGCCGAACTGCTCGATCAACAGGTTGGCCGAGAAGAACAGCGCCGCCACGCCGCCGACGCCCCACACAATGGCTACGAGCGTCGTGACAATTTTTGGCGCCGTGTTTTGATTATCGCGCAAGAAAATAAAACCGTACCAAATTGCTATCAAGGTAACGGCCACCGCGAGAAGCGCCATCGCGATCCGACCAACCCCACCTTCCTGGGCTGCCGCCTGCCGTCGCGGCTCGATCTCCGTTAATCGTGCCATTGTTACTCTCCCTTAGCACCTGCGCATTCGGAGCGGCGAGTGTGTGCGGCACAGCCGCGCCGAGCCATCTGGTGGCAACGATCGTGAAAGTAGGCTGGGGCGCGCCGCAGGCGACGCACCCCAGCCTCCGACACTACTTCACGTTGGCCCAGCCGGCCTGGATCTCCTCCAGGGCCTTGTCCAAGTCAACCGTGCCAGCAACATAGTCGGTCATACCCTTCCAGAACGTGCCCGCGCCCACGACGCCCGGCATCAAGTCCGAGCCGTCGAAGCGCACGCTCTCGGCCTTCAGCAGGATGTCTGCCACGGCCTTATCGGTTGGGTTCGAGTACCAGTCGAGGTTCGAATCCTTGTGCGGCGAGGTCGCGCCGCCGGCTTTGACCCACTTCTCGATCGAGGCGCCCGAGCTAAAGAACGCTAGCGTCGCGCGCACTTCGGGCCGATCGGCGAAGCCGGAGTACAGGTCGCCCGAGAACAGCACGGGCTTGCCATACTGCGGATCGACCGGCGGGAAGTAGAACACGCCGTAGTCCTCGGGCTTGGTGCCCTCGGGGAAGAAGCTGACGATGAAGCTGCCCTGCTTGTGCAGGTAGCACTTGGGATCGGGCTTGTCGAACATCGGCTTGGGCGCATCACCGAAGCTGGTGGTGACGATCTTGGCGCGCCCGCCGTACACGTACTTGTCGTTGAACCAGATGTCCGACCACTTCTGCACGGCGGTCTTGACGATCGGGTCGGTGAACTTCAGCTCGCCCTTGACCCACTTGTCGTAGTTCTCGAGCGAGGTGGTGCGGAGCATCATCTCCTCGGTCCAGTCGGTGGCCGGCCAGCCGGTAGCTGCGCCCGACTCGATGCCGATGCACCAGGGGGTATCGCCGTCCTTCACGATCTGATCCTGCAGCGCCGTCAGCTCTTCCCAGGTGGTCGGGATCTTGTAGCCGGCGTCGTCGAAGGCTTTCTTAGGATAGAACACGACGCTCTTGGGGAAGGCGCGATGCCACACACCGGCGACGATCTTGCCGTTCGGGCCGTCGAGCGTCGCGATATCCAGGTAGCTCTGGTTGTAGTTCTGCTTGTACCATTCGGGCTTAATGAACTTAGTAACGTCGATGATTTTGCCGCTCTTGGCAAAGCTAGCAGCAAGGCCTGGCTGCGGGAAGTCCGCAATATCAGGCGGGTTGGCGCCATCGACGCGCGCCGCGATCGTGGCCTCGAACTCCTTGGTACCTTCGTACTGGATGTCGATACCAGTCATGTCCTCGAACTCTTTGATCGTATCGTTGAACTTATTGGCATCTACATCGACAAACGGGCCGGTCATGGTGACCTTGGTGCCCTTGAGCTTGCCGTCGAAGGCATCAACCAGATCCTGGCTGATTGTGGCGGCTTTAGCCTTCAAGTCGGCCATTGCCGAGCTGCCTTCGGATGACGCGGCTGCGGCGGTCGGCGCGGCCGTCGGGGCCGGCGCAGCGGTAGCCTCAGGGGCAGCTGTCGGGGCCGGAGCGGCCGTCGGGGCTGGCGCAGCCGTGGGCTGCTCGGCCGGCGCGGGAGCCTGCGTCGGAGTTGCCGCGGTGCCACCACCGCAGGCGGCCAGGATCATGCTGGCCAGCATTGCCAGTAGAACGAGCGAGAAGCTCTTCGTTCGCATGGATCTGTCCTCCTAACATTCATTGTAACCGAGGATCATCAGACAAACTGAAACGCGGGTGATGCCCCATGGCAGCAGTTCTGGGCCGGCTCACCTCCTTTCAAGTCGAATAACAACCCGGTATATGCAAAGCGCAGCGCATCCAACGTCGAAGGCCAGGTGCGAGCCGCAGCCAGCGTGGAAGCGCGCATAGCATACATCCAAAACCATGATTTGTACACTAAACCACTGCACGAAAAAAACACGTGCCCAGCCAACACAGCTCTATTGCTTCAGGAAGCCTAACGCGCCTGGCGGCCGATGTGTCAGGCGGTTTCGCGCCGCACGATCTCCAGCTGTAGCGTCACGCGCTGCACCGGCCGCGCCCGGTCGGCAAGGCGCGCCAGCAGTAGCTCAACCGCCACGCGCCCCGACTCCTCCAGCGGCTGGCGCACCGTCGTCAGCCCGATGTAGTCGGCCACCTCGACATCGTCGAAGCCAATCACCGCAAGCTCACTCGGTACCGCCAGGCCGCGCTCGCGAGCGGCCTTGAGCACGCCCATCGCCTGCGTATCGCTCGGCGCGAAAATCGCGGTTGGCGGGCCGGGCGCCTCGAGCAGCTGGTGCGTCAGCTTGCGCGCCTGCTCGAGGCCATGCTGCCCCGTCCGCACGTGCTCGGGCTGCAATTCGCAGCCGGCCGCGCGCAGCGCGCGCTGGTAGCCCAGAAAGCGCCGCTCGCTGGTGTGGATCGCGTAGTCGGGCACGTTGGCGTCGCCGACAAAGCCAAAGCGCCGGTGGCCACGTTCGAGCAGGTAGCGCGCAACCATCTCGCCGCCGGCATCGTCGTCGATCTCGACGCTGCTGAACCACGGGTTCGTACATTCGATCAAGACTGTCTCGAGGTTATGCATCCGCAGGCGTTGCGCCGCAGCCGAGCCAAACGGCAGCGCCATCACGATCAGGCCATCGAGCCGGCGCGTCACCGGCAGTGTTGAAAGGTAGCCATCGCGCCGCGAGGCCGACTCGACATTGTAGATCACCATCTCGTAGGCTGCGTCGGTCAGCGTGGCAACACCGCGCAGCCGCTGTACGAACGACGGGTAGGTGATAAACGGGGCAAGCACCCCGATCCGCCGAGTGCCTTTACGCGCCCGCGCCGTCGCCTCGGCTTTCGGCACGAAATTCAGCTGGTCGATCGCCGCCAGCACGCGCGTACGCGTCGACTCGTTCACCTGGTCGGGCGAGTTGAGCACGCGCGATACTGTCGAAATACTCACGTTGGCCAGATCGGCTACGTCGTAGATCGTCGGGTCTGACATCGCTAACCCCATCTCTCTGCGATCACGGATGGGGAATCATCCACACTATACACTTGCTCGTTCTTTTATGAAAGCACTTTCATTATAGCATAGCTTCGCAGGCTTGTCAATATCATTGCGCAAAATCCCTGACCCTGAAGGCTTCGCGTACGCAATCGTTTACTCAGCACATGTGAACGCATTGTGAACATATAATGAAAGCGCTACCATATTACGCGAATGGCACGATTTTGTCAAAAACCTTTTTATTGTCGAGAGTATTATCAGGCAGGCTGCGGCGATCGCTCGCGCTTGCGGCGAAGTTTATGAAATCGATTTCACGGAAAACCAGGCTCTAATACTCGTACAGCAATTCTCTTGCCATGCTTTGCCAGGCCATTGACAAATACGGCGAGCTGCGCTAGAATATTTATTGTCATATTGACAATAAATATTCGCAAAGGACGATCCCATGAGCATATTCGACGGCCAGCGGCTCAACGACCAGACGTTCAAGCTCGACGCCGAGCGCATGCGCGCCGGCTGGTATTCCGACAAATATTTCGAAAACATTGTGGGCATGCTCGGCGACCTATCGCGGCGCGGCTACCGCTTTGGCGGCAGCTCGACGCGCCTGGCGGCCATCGGCGTCGACCCGCGCGGCATCGACGTAGGCGATCTCGTCGTCGAGATGCAGTGGTTCACGCGCCGCCAGCCCTGCTCGGTGGTTGCCGGCGTCGACAAGGCGCTGGCGATGCTGAAGTGCTGCACTGGCTACTTCTCAGACGGCAGCTTTGTGAACACCTACGATCAGCTTGAGGTCGAAGCTGTGCACGACGGCGCGATCGTGCGCTACAGCGGCGACCCGCTAAACGTGCAGCCAGTGCTGAAAGTGCGCGGGCGCTATCGCGACTTCGCGCTGCTCGAAACCCCAAGCCTCGGCGCGCTCACCCGCGCCACGCGGATCGCGACAAACGTGTACAATGTGCTGGTGGCGGCGCGCGGCAAGCCGGTGCTCTTCTTCCCGGCACGCTTCGACGCCCACGAGGTGCAGGCGGCCGACGGCTACGCCTACAACATCGCGGTGCAGCGCTTCAACCACGACCACGGGCACACGGTCAGCTCGTTTATTTCGACCGACGCGCAGGGCGACTGGTGGGGCGGGCTGGGCGGCGGCACGGTGGCGCACGC
>CALLYN010000820.1 GCA_937858455.1 uncultured Kouleothrix sp. | reverse complement strand
TGCGAGGGGCATAGCCCCTCGCGCACCCCCTTTTCAAACAGGCTCTTAGAAGCCTATTATAAGGCCGCCGCAGGCACAAAAAAACGAGACCCGCGTGTGTCGCGGACACACGAGCCTCGTTAGAAAATCTGCAATGCCAGGCCGCTAATCGATGCTGTACGCGTACTTCCGCCAGACATCGTGGCGCTCGAGCTCGCCCAGCAGCGCAAACGCGACATATTGCGGCTGGCGTGGCTTGCTCATCAGCACCATGCTAGCTTCTTCGGGGGTGCGGCCGCCCTTGCGGTGGTTGCACTCGCGGCACGCCGTCACGACGTTCTCCCACGTGGTCAGGCCGCCGCGCGATCGCGGCATCACGTGGTCGACGGTGAGCTGCGTGCGGCCGGGCTGCACCCCGCAGTACTGGCACGTTTCGCGGTCGCGCGTCAGCACGCCGCGGCGCGAGCACGGCAGCCGCAGGCGGCGAGGGATCTTGATATAGCGCACGAGCCGGATCACCACCGGCACGTCCAGGGCGAAGCCTTGGGCGCGCAGCCGCTGCGCGGCGGCCTCAACCAGCTCGGCCTTCTCTTGCAGCAGCAGCACTACCGCACGCCGAGTCGAGACGATCTGAAGTGGCTCGTAGCTAGCGTTGAGGACGAGAACACGTTGCCCCAAGAGAAACCCCCTTTCCAAAGCCGCACGATCGCACGCGCGCGCTCTAGCACGGGGGCTGCCCCGAATTAGAGCACGCGACCTATGATATCGGCGGCGCTGGCGACCAGCACCGCGCGGGCGCGCCTGGCCCGGTGTAGGCCATTCCTATGCAGCGGCGCCTGGCCTCGCGGGGCGCGGCGCGCGCCCCAGGCTGCCCGAGTGGCAGGATGGAGAGGTTGGTGTTTGGTTGTGGCCAGGCCGTGTGTCATACGCTGTTATCTCGGCTGCTAGAGGCTATTTAGTGCTATAGCGTCAGCTGTTCTAGCACTTATAGCATACACGATCGCCGCGCGGTCTGTCAAATGTTTTGTTTGTGTCGAAGTGCGCGTCGACCCGCGCGCCACCTGGGAAGCTGATGATCATCTCCATAGCGTGCCCTCTTTTTACTGCGTGAAACGTTTCGCCTGACCCTGTTCATACGATGCCATATCGGCGCCATTGGTTACAGCCTGGCGCCAGGCCGCTTCCGGCCGTGCCGCTGCCGCATCGCCCAAGCTCAGGCCGGCTCAATGGGAAGCAGCCCAGGCGGTGTAACCACCTGGCCCGAGCATGCATCAGATCAGTATATGCACCGGGCGCGCGCCTAGCGGCGCCACCTGGGCGTGGCCGCGTATACCGCCGAATGGCAAGAGGAGAAAGCACACAATGTTTGGGTTCTTCAACCGTAAAGCCGATCCCTCGCAGGTGACGCCGGAAGACGTTCAGAGCCGGCAGGCCGCCGGCGAGAAGCTGTTCATTCTCGATGTGCGCGAGCCGGCGGAGTACGCCGAGGGCCACATCGCCGGCAGCAAGCTTATGCCGCTGAGCCAGATCTCTCAGCGCAGCGCCGGCCTGCCGCGCGAGCAGCCGATCGTGGTGGTGTGCCACTCGGGCAGCCGCAGCGGCGTGGCGCAGTCGGTGCTCAAGCGCGCCGGCTTCACCAATGTGCTGAACATGCGCGGCGGTATGCTCGCCTGGGCGCGCAGCGGCCTGCCGGTGAAGCGCGGCCGCTGAGCGGCCATTGGTCGCCGCCAAAGATCGGGTAGAATAGGGGGCGAATCGCGCCCGGCCGCTATCGCAGCGCGCTGTGCTGTGGCGCGCGGGCGTACCCTGCAATCTGCAACCCGCACTCGGCGGTTGCATTAGCCCACGGGAGGCAGCTCATGGCTCGGAGTATTGTCGCCACCGCCGACGCACCCCAGGCGATCGGCCCGTACTCGCAGGCGATCACCCTCGACAATCTGGTGTTCTGCTCGGGGCAGATCCCGCTGACGCCGGCCGGCACGGTCGTCGAGGGCGATATCACCGCGCAGACACGCCAGGTGCTTGGCAATTTGCAGGCGCTGCTGGCGGCGGCCGGCAGCTCGCTTGGCCAGGTGCTGAAGACCACGGTGTTTCTGGCCGATATGGGCGAGTTCGCGGCCATGAACGCGGTGTACGCCGAGTTCTTCCCGGCCGACCCGCCGGCGCGCTCGACGGTTCAGGTGGCGCGGCTGCCGCGCGACGTGCGCGTCGAGATCGAGGCGATCGCCACCCGCAGCTAGGTGCCGCCGCGCTGTAGCGCCGCCGCGCGGCGGCGCTACAGCGGGTTGCGCGCGAACACATATTCCTCCACCACCGCGCCGCCGATCAGGTGCTCCTGGATGATCCGCTCGAGCACGGCCGGCGTGCACGAGTGATACCACACGCCCTCCGGGTACACCACCGCGATCGGGCCGTGCACGCACACCCGCAGGCAGTTCGCCTTGGTGCGGTACACCCCGCCGCGCACCAGCGATAGCCGCAAGTCTTTCAGGCGCTTCTTCAGGTAATCCCACGACTCGATGCTGGCCTGCTTGGGCGAGCACTTCGGCTCGGTCTGGTCGGCGCAGAGCAAAATATGCCGGGTGTAATCGCCGATCAGATACTCGGCGGCTTTGGCGCGAAGCTCTTCTTGCAGCGACATGCGCGGTACCTTTCGCTAGGCTGGCGGATGGCGCTGGCATTATAGCCGCGCCGGGTGCAGCCGGCAATATCGGGTATACTTGGGGCACGTCGGCTAGGCTTTTGCTATAGGGCGCGCTGCGCGGGCGCCCGGTCGCAGAAGCTTGCCTGCTGGGCGCCTGCCCGGCAGGCTCTAGGAGAAAGCGAGAACCCATGAACCGCACCATTGTTGTGCTTGAAGGCGACCAGACCGGCCAGGAGCTGCTTGATGAGGCGCTGCGCGTGCTCGACCCGGCCGTCACCGGCGTGGAGCTAGCCTTTCAGCGCTACGACCTGAGCCTGGAGCGGCGGCGCGCGACGAACAACCAGGTGGTGCACGAGGCTGCCGAGGCGATGCTGCAGGCCGGCTTGGGCCTCAAGGCCGCCACGATCACGCCCGAGGCTAAGGGCGACATCGGCAGCCCCAACGCGATCCTGCGCGAGCACGTCGACGGCACGGTGATCGTACGCACTGGCCGGCGCATCCCTGGCGTGCGCCCCGTTGGCGGCGTCTACGCGCCGATCTCGGTGATCCGCATGGCCGTTGGCGACGCCTACGGCGCCAAGGAGTGGCGCGAGGGCTCGGGTCTCGACGAGGTCGCCTTTCGCACCGAGCGCATCACCCGCCGCCACTGCCGCGCCGTGGCCGAGTACGCCTTTCGCCACGCCAGGCGCATGCACGCCAAGGTGTTTGGCGGGCCGAAGTATACCGTCAGCCCGGTGTACGAGGGCATGCTGAAAGAGGAGATGGACGCCGCAGCGCAGCGCCACGGCGACGTGAAGTACGACCCGCAGCTGATCGACGCGACCTACGCGCTGCTGCTGGGCAACATGGGCGACGCGCTGGTGATCCCCACGCTGAACCGCGACGGCGACTGCATGAGCGACCTGGTGCTGCAGATGTTTGGCTCGATCGCTGGCTCCGAGTCGCTGCTGATCGGCTTCGACGATGCGTGGAACACCCGCGTGGTAATGGCCGAGGCGCCGCACGGCACCGCGCCTTCGCTGTTCCGCAAGAACCTGGCCAACCCCATGGCGATGATCCTGGCCGGCGGCTCGCTGCTCTCGTACATCGGCGAAAACGCCGCGCTGGCCGCGCGCGCGATCTCTGAGTCGGTGTTCGAGACCGTGTACGATGGCGTGCGCACCGCCGACTTGCAGGGGCACGCCACCACCAGCGAGTTCACCGACGAGGTGATCAAGCGCGTGCGCACCAAGCTTGCGGTATGGCCGACCTTGAGTGCGTAGTCTATTGCCTGCGGCAGCGTGGAACTCAGCCATTATTGTGTGGGCTTGTTCAGCTTGATCGCTTGCTTTTTGTAATGCCCTGCCCGGCTTTGCCGGGCAGGGCATTACAAACAAAACAGGCGCGGCGAAGCCGCCCCCCAGACCCCACCCAAGTGTCAGTAATCAAGCGAATTTGGTGTTATTAGGCCAGCGGCAGCATGAGCGAGAAGGTCGAGCCGGCGCCTTCTTCGCTTATCGCCCAGATGCAGCCGCCGTGCCCCTCGACCAGGTGCTTGGCGATTGCCAGGCCCAGCCCGGTGCCGCCCGCATTGCGGGTGCGCGCGCGGTCGACTTTGTAGAAGCGCTCGAATACGCGCGATACCTCGGCGCGCGGGATGCCGATGCCGGTGTCCGACACGCAGATCTGCATCCAATCGCCCGGGCCTAGCGCCTGCGGCAGCGCGATGGCCGGGCGGCCCTGGCGTGCGAGCGCCGGCGTGCGCTGGCGGCGCTCGCCCGGCGGGTAGGGGTGCGGCTCGTGGTTGAGGCGGCGCTCGACATAGCCAACTTTGCCGGTGTCGACGCCGACGCTCACGACGGTGGCGCGGACGCTGATCGCGCCGCCTTCGGGTGTGAACTTGATCGCGTTGTGCAGCAGGTTCAGCAGCACCTGGCCGATCCGCCCCGCGTCCATGAGCACCGGCGGCAGCTCGGCGGCTACTTCGGCGCTGATGCGCAGCGATTTGCGCTCGGCCTGCGGCCTGATGCGCTCGATTGCGCGGCTCGTCACCGCCTCCAGCTGCGTCGGCGCCAGCTTCAGCGCCACCCGCCCCGACTCGATCTGCGACAGCTCGTGCAGCTCGTCGACGAGCTGCGTCACCGCGTCGACTTCCTGGGCCATCTGGGTGAGCATGCGCTCGGCGATTGGCGGCGGCGGCGCCGATTGCAGTGTCTCGACCAGCAGCTTCACCGAGGCCAGCGGCGTGCGCAGCTCGTGCGACACATTCGCCACCATGTCGCGCCGCGCGCGCTCGAGCAGGTTCAGCTGGGTGACGTCGCGGATCAGCAGCGCCACGCCGCGGAAGTCGCCTGCGTCGATCGATCTGGCGCGCAGCCGCAGCGTGCGCCCGCCCTGGATGGGCTGCAGCACCAGCTCGCGCGCCTCGCCGTCGCGCAGCACGTCTTGCACCAGCGTGTCGGCCTGGTAGTCGCGCACGACGCTGATCAGCCCCGCGCCCGTGGCTTCGCCGGCCCCGATGCCCAGCAGCAGCTCGGCCTGCTGGTTCAGGTAGCGCACCTCGCGCTCGGCGCCAACGATCACCAGCCCGGCGTCGAGGGCGTCGGCGGCTACGCGAAACATTGGCGTGAACTGCTCGGCCGGCGGCGGCGGGCTTTCGATGATCGTCAGGCGGCGGCGCCACAGCCAGATCGCGGTGGCCAGGGCCGCCAGGAAGGCGAGCAGCAGGATGGTGTCGAGTGCTGTCATAACACCGTGGGGATGTGCGCCATGCCGCACGCGGCGCGCTGCAAAGGCGCGGGGGCGCGGCCGAGTGCGCCCGTATGGCGGCGCGCCGGAGGCATGTGCATTGCGATATGCCCGAGCGCCTGCCTGAAAGGCGGCGCGATGATCGCCGCCCCGCGCGCGTTCTTCAGAGCGCTGCTAAGACTGCGGGATCTCGAAGCGGTAGCCGACGCCGCGCACCGTTTGAATATAGATCGGCCGGCCGGGATCGGGCTCGACTTTCTCGCGCAGCCAGCGGATGTGCACGTCGACGGTGCGGCTGTCGCCAAGGAAGTCGAAGCCCCACACACGCTCGAGCAGTACATCGCGCGAGAGCGCCATGCCGCGGTTGCGGATCAGGCAGGTCAGCAGGTCGAACTCTTTCTGTGAGAGCGTCAGCTCGGCGCTGTCGCGCCACGCGCGCCGCGAGCCGGTGTCGACGCGCAGCGCCCCGGCGTCGAGCACCTCGCGGCTGCCGGCGGGCTGGCGGTCGGTGCGGCGCATGATCGCGCGTACGCGCGCCAGCAGCTCGCCCAGGCTGAACGGCTTGGCCACGTAGTCGTCGGCGCCGAGCTCGAGCCCGGCGATGCGGTCGACTTCGTCCTGGCGCGCGGTGAGCATCAGGATCGGCACGTCGCTCTCCTGGCGCAGGATGCGGCACACCGAGAAGCCGTCGAGTCGCGGCAGCATAATGTCGAGGATCAGCAGGTCGGGCTGCTCGCGCCGGGCGAGCTCGAGGCCGTGCACGCCGTCGGCGGCGCTCAGGACGCTGTAGCCCTCGCGCTCGAGGTTGTAGCGCAGTGTTTCCGAGAGCGTCAGTTCGTCTTCGACGAGCAAGATTGTGGGCATAATCGGTTGTTTCGCGTCGCTAAAATCAGTATTCTTTCATATTCTAGCGCACCGGTTTTAAATCCGTGTTAAGCCTGGATGAGCGGTTTGACATCGCTATACTAGCGGTTCTGTTTCGATCGTGGCGTGCAGGCGCGCAGGCATTTCGCGCGCGGACTGCGCGCCGCGTACTGGTGCGCTACTCGGGCAGCGCGCGTCCAACGCCGTCGCTGGCGCGGCAGACATAGATCGTGGTGTCGCGGCCGGTGGCCTGGCGGAAGGCCGCGGCGACATCGTGCTTGAAGCGCTCGATCGCGCCGGTTTCGACCAGGCTGACGGTGCAGCCGCCGAAGCCCGCCCCGGTCATGCGCGAGCCGTAGCAGCCGGG
>CALLYN010000819.1 GCA_937858455.1 uncultured Kouleothrix sp. | reverse complement strand
CGTGCCGGCGACGACCTCGGCGCCGGCGCAGGCCGCCGCGAACGCCGGGATCACCGCGCGCCGCGCCGCCACGTCACCGATCAGCAGCCGGTTGTCGCAGTAGATCGGCGAGCGCAGCCCCGAGGCAAAGGTGAACGGGTCTTCCGGCCGCAGATGCACCGCCCCCGCGCGCAACAGCGCGCCGGCTAGCGTCTCGGCAGTGGTCATGGTGTCACCTCGAATTTCTCGATCGTGTAGGTCACTTCGTCGTCGCTCGCGTCGCGCATATAGTCGATCGCAATCGCGCGCGGGTAGCCAAACTCCGGGTCGTACTGCACGTCGACGCGGTCGGCGCCCTGGTCGATCGCGCGCTGGATCAGCACAAACAGCTGCTCGATCGGCGCCGCCTCGTCGAGCTGCGCGCCGCGCACCGGCTGGCGGCTGCTCGCCCCGACGAGCGCGATCACTGCGGCGTCGCGCACCGTCACCTCGACCGGCTGGGTCACTTCGGGGGGGCAGAAGCAGCCGACGCGCAGCGTGTAGCGGTACGCCGCCGGCACGCGCGCGGCCCAGCGCGCGCGGTAGCGCTGCAGCTGGCCGCCAAGCTGAAACGAGCCGTAGCCCCAGCCCACCAGCAGCGCCAGCGCCGCGCCGAGCAGCACCAGCCCCAGCGCGATCAGCGCGCGCGATTGTCGAACTCGCATTGGCCGCCTTTGCGTGTAGGCATTCTCTCGGCGGCTATTATACTCGCACTTCGTCAAGCCAAAATCCCCGGAATGGAGCACGCCTGCGGCCATATGCGCCCATGATCCGCCCAATGGCCGATTGCGCCCTGTGCGAAATTAGGCTATGCTGCTGCGGTAATTCAATACAGGCAAGCAACCACCTAAAGTCGATGTGCCCATGCCATCGGCTCTTTTTTCGTGCCTGCCAAGGAGAACTGCGATGCGCGTAGGGCTAGATTTCGGAACCACCAACTCCAGCGCGGCGGTGTACGACGGCACGCGCGTGCGCCTGCTGAAGCTCGACCCGGCCAACAGCGCGCCGTCGATCATGCGTTCGACGCTGTTCATCAGCCGCGAGGGCGTGCCGTTCATCGGGCGCGCGGCGATCAACAAGTTCACCGAGGGCAATGTCGGCCGCGAGATCGAGTACGAGTGGCGCTACCTGGGCGATCAGGAAGTCACCCTGGCCGAGGTCGGCACTGTCGTGCAGGCGCTCTACGCCGTGGTCGACGCCAATGCGCCCGGCCGGCTGTTTCAGTCGCTGAAGTCGCACCTGCGCGATAGCTCGTTCACCGGCACCGACGTGTTCGGCACGCGCTATACGCTCGAGACGCTGATCGCCGTGGTGCTGCGGATCGTGCTCGGGCGCATCGAGGACGAGCTTGGCCAGCCGGTCACCGGCATGGTGCTGGGGCGGCCGGTGCACTACTCGACCGACCCGAAGCTCGACGAGCTGGCAATCGCGCGCATGCGCCGCGCCGCCGAGGAGGCCGGCCTGCCGCCGTTCAGCTTCCTGCCCGAGCCAACCGCCGCCGCGCTCTCGTACGCGGCCACCGCGCGCGGCGAGCAGAATGTGCTGGTGTTCGACTTCGGCGGCGGCACGCTCGACGTGACGGTGATGCGGATCGACGAGACCGGCCGCCGCGATGTGCTCGCCACCGACGGCGTGCCGATCGGCGGCGACCTGATGGACCGCCGCGTGGTGATGGGCAAGGTGCTGCCGCACTTCGGCGAGGGCGCTACGCTCGGCCCGCGCAAGATGCCGCTGCCGGCCGCGCTGCTCGACCACCTCAGCGAGTGGCAGACGATCGTCGACCTGACGCAGCCGCGCTACCTCAGCATCATCGACGAGGCCATTCGCGTCGGCGATAAGCCCGCCGAGCTGCGCGCGCTGCGTACGCTCGTGCGCGAGAACTATGGCCTGCCGCTGTACGAAGAGGTCGAGCGCGCCAAGGTGCGCCTGAGCGACGCGCCGCGCACGACTGTCTCGATGAATGTGCCGGGCATCGTGTTCAGCGACACGCTTGAGCGCTGGGATTTCGAGCGGCTGATCGGCCCGGACGTGCGCGAGGTGGGCGCGTGTATCGACCGGGCGTTGGCCGGCGCCGGGCTAGCCCCAGCCGATATCGATGTCGTGCTGCGCACCGGCGGATCGTCGCGCATCCCGCGCTTTGTGCGCCTGCTCAGCGAGAAGTTTGGCGCCGATAAGCTGCAAGAAATGGACGTTTTCACCGGCGTCGCCTCCGGCCTGGCGATCGCCGCCGCCGACCCGCGCTGGCTGGCGTGAATAGATTGTCACAGGATATTCCTTGATTCGAAAACTCTCTATGATACAATCCGTAGCAGATTTGGCGGCGACGTTGATTATTTGTAGCAGGGTTTAGCGATTTCTGAATAACCGTCGGCTCTTCATATCCCGCACTGCAGGGCACAAAACCGAGTGGTGGCGCAGTACAGCAGCTAAGCGCTTAAGGTCTGCCTGGTATGCAATAGATCCGCGTGGGCGCAGCCCAACGCGCCTTTTGTGTGCGCGCGACAGAGCGCGGCTGCTTATGGCCTGGCTCATAGAGGGGTGCGCGAGGGGCACAGCTCCGAATCATATAAAAATTTATTGATCTGCGCCTGCAGCTGGCAGAAAAGGGAAACCGCCAATGCTCGTGAAACGCGAATATACTGTTTGGCTTCGATTGTTCATTGCCATACTATTCTGCTCCGCTGTAGGCACCCACGCCGCCGCACCGGCCCTGGCGCTCCCGCAGGCCGCCGGGCTGCCCACCACCATCGCAATCAACGATGTCAGCGTCACCGAGCCGGTGAACGGCCAGTCCACCGTGGCCTTCACGATCACCGCGTCGAGCAATATCACGCAGACGGTCTCAGTCGATTATGCTACTAGCGACGGCACCGCTACCGCCGGCAGCGATTATGTCGCGCTGAGCGCCAAGACACTGTCGCTCTTGCCCGCGAAGCAGAGCGCCGTAGTGGTGGTGACGATCAAGAGCGACACCAGGGCCGAGGGCAGCGAGACGTTCTTTCTCAACCTGTTCAAGTACCAGAATGCCGAGCCGCTGAACGGCAAATCGCAGGGCATCGCCACAATCAACGACCCGCCGCCCAGCCTGTCGATCGGCGACCGCAGCGTAACCGAAGGCAACAATGGCAGCGTGCGCGCCAGCTTTGCGGTGTCGCTCTCGGCCGCCAGCGCCCAGCCGGTCTCGGTCGGCTACCATACCGCCAACGGCAGCGCGGTCACGGGCGCCGACTACATCACCACCTCGGGCACGCTGGTGTTCCCAGCCAACAGCACCGCCGCCCAGTCGATCAGCGTGCTGGTGAATGGCGACCAGCTCGACGAAGACAACGAGACCTTTTTCGTCGACCTGTACGGCCCCAGCAACGCCACGCTGCTGAAGGCGCAGGGCGTCGGCACGATCACCGACGACGACCTGCCGCCGAATATTTCGGTGAAAGATCTGACCGTCGTCGAGGGCAACGCCGGCACCACCAGCGCCGAGTTCAGCCTGTCGCTCTCGGCGCCAAGCGGCAAGCCGGTGACGGTGTCGGCCAGCACATCCGACGGCAGCGCCGTCGGCGGCAGCGACTACGTCTCGATCGGCAGCACCACTCGCAGCTTTCCGATCGGCAGCACCACGATCACGCTGCCGGTGACGATTATTGGCGACCTGTCGGACGAGGACAACGAGACGTTTAACCTGAACCTGAGCAGCCCGGCGAACGCCAGCATCCTCGACGGCCTTGGCGTCGCCACGATCACCAACGACGACCTGCCGCCCACGATCACAATCGGCGACGCCAGCGTGCCCGAGGGCGACGCCGGCACGAGCGACGCGACATTCGCGGTGACGCTGAGCGTGGCCAGCGGCAAAACCGTGACGGTGAACTACCAGACGATCGACGGCACGGCCAAGGCCGGCGGCGACTATACCGGCCAGCCCTCCGCCACGCTGACCATCCCGCCAGGCGTGTTCACCCAAAACATCGCCGTGCCGGTGATCGGCGACACTGTGCCGGAAGATAACGAGAACTTCTTTGTGAACCTCAGCAGCCCGAACAATGCCACCATCCTCGACGGCCAGGGCCAGGGCACGATCCAAGATAACGACGCCCAGCCGCTGATCTCGATCAGCGACGCCGGCACCACCGAAGGCGCCACCGGCAACACCGCTACGTTTGTCGTCGCGCTGTCGATGCCCAGCGGCCGGGTGGTGACGGTCAACTACGCCACCGCCGACGGCACGGCACTAGGCGGCAGCGACTACGCGCCGGCCTCGGGCAGCATTAGCTTCCCGCCGAATGTTACCAGCGAGACGATCGCCGTGCCGGTGAACGCCGACGGCGTGGCCGAGGGCACCGAGTTCTTTTTCGTGAACCTGACGGGCGCGAATAACAGCGTGATCGCCGATGGCCAGGCCATCGGCACAATTGTCGACGGCGCAGGCCCGACGATCAGCATCGACAATCTGTTCATAGGCGAGCCGGCCAGCGGCACGCGCGACGCGATCTTCAGCGTGCGGCTTTCGTCGCCCTCGCCGATCGACGTAGCTGTCGACTTCGCCACCGCCGACGGCAGCGCCACCGCCGGCCTCGACTACCAGGCGCGCGCCGGGCGGCTGGTGATCCCGGCGCACTCGCAGCTGGGCAGCATTGTGGTGCCGATCAACGCCGACGCGATCGGCGAGGCGAACGAAACGCTTTTCGTGAACCTCGGCAACCCCGCAAATGCGCTGCTCGGCCGCGCCCAGGCCAGCGCCACAATCATCGACGTGGCCGGCACCGCCGATTACCGCGTGTACGTGCCAACCGTGCGGCACTAGCGCACCGGCCTCTACCAACTCCGCCTGATCACTTTCTTCGGACAAACGCAGCTGGCGCCCTCAGCCTTCGGCAGAGCGGTACTATGCTCCGTATCGTGTGCGGTTTTCCTCGCTCCGCGCGGAAAAACCGCTTCCCGAGGTGCCTTGCCCGGCGAAGCTGGGCAGGCCACCTCGGAAGAAATCCCGGCGAAGCCCCGCCAGGCCTCCCCGTTAGGGCGTGCATGTTCCTCAAGCCGCCACGTATTTCCAAATAAGCCGCATGGCCTGCATATTGCTAACGGTTGCGTTGCATCAGGGCGCTTCGCGCCCAACAAAGCCCAATGGCAGCGCCGGCGCGGGCTGGCGGCCATTGCAGGCTTCCGCAGCTATCTGTGGCTAGACTTGGAGATCGGTATGAATCAGCTTCTGAACCATCCGCAGGTGGTACACGCCGCGCTCGTGCTCCTGCCTGCGGCAGTGGTGTTCCAGATCCTCAGCCTGCTATTCCCGCGCCGTGGCCTGCGCCTGGCGGCGGTGCTGCTGCTGGTGGCCGGAGTCGTGGGCGCCACGCTGGCCACCCAGACGGGCGAAACCGCCGAGCACCAGGCCAAGCAAGCCATGCCCGACGTCGAAGCGATCCAGACGCCCAGCTATGTGCCGGCAGTGGTGGCCGAAGATAACCTGCTCGAAACCCACGCCGGCCTGGGCGAGCTGACGCGCAACCTGTACGACGGGCTGCTGCTGGCCGAGGCCGCGCTGCTGTTCTTCACCGCCTCGGTCACCGCGCGCTGGCGGCGCGGCTGGACACTCCCCGAGCGCTGGAGCCGCGGCCTGCGCGCGCTCTGGTCGCTCGTCGGCGTGGCCGGCATCGCCATGATTATCCTGACCGGCCACCTCGGCGGAACCATGGTGTACTCGCACGGCGTCGGCGTGCCGCAGGCCACCAGCGCCCCCAGCGCTCAGCAGCCATAGCACCGGATCGGAGGCCGACGTTTCAGTAGGCTCTATTGGAAATACAGACCGAGGCGGATTGGGGGCTGCAGGCCCCTCACAAAGCCTTCTGCCGGGACACAGAAAGCTTTCCCCTGGCGTATTTCCAGTGAAGTCTCGTATTGGGGAATTGAGAGAGGGAATGGGAACAACACAATCGGTCGAGTACGCGATCGCCGGCGCGGGCGTCGCGGGGCTCAGCTGCGCCTTTCACCTGAGCCGCGCGGGCCAGCACGACTACATGGTGCTCGAGCGCGCGCCCGAGGTCGGCGGCACCGCGCGCTCGCACACCGTCGACGGCTTTACCTTCGACTACGCCAGCCACATCCTGTACACCAAATCGCCGTACGTCGCGCGGCTGTACGACGAGCTGCTCGGCAGCAACCGGCTCGAGCGCCGGCGCGAAGCCTGGATCTACTCGCACGGCACGTTCACGCGCTACCCCTTCCAGGCCAACCTGCACGGCCTGCCGCGCGACGTAGTGTACGAGTGCCTGGTGGCGTTCTTGCACGCGCGCGACCAGCGCTACGCCACCGAGAACCTGAACTTCGCCGAGTGGGCCGAGCTGACGTTCGGCCGCGGCATTGCCAAACACTTCATGCTGCCGTACAACCGCAAGCAGTGGAAGTTCCCGCTCGACCAGATGACCTTCGCGTGGGTGGGCAACCGCGTGCTGCGCCCGCCGCTCGACGACGTGGTGCGCGGCGCGCTGATGAGCCAGCAGAAGGGCTTCGGCCCGAACAACACCTTTCTCTACCCGCGCCACGGCGGCATCGACATCATCCCGCGCGGGCTGCACCAGCGGCTCGGCGCCGACGGCGCGAATGTGCGCTGCGGCGCGCCGATCGCCCAGATCATGCCCGAGCAGCGGCGGCTCATCCTAGAGAGCGGCGAGAAGATCGGCTACGGCCGGCTGATCTACACGCTGCCGCTGCCGGCGCTGGCCCGGCTGGTACGCCAGCCGCCGCCCGAGCTAGCGCGCGCGCTCGAGCGGCTGGCCTACAACCGGCACTACTGCCTGCTGTTTGGCGTGAAAGGCCGCGAGTATCGCGAGCGCATGCGCGTGTACCTGCCCGAAGACCGCTTCCTCGCGCACCGGCTGGGCTTCCCGCAGGCGGTGCAGCCGGACGCCGCGCCGGCGGGGTGGGGCTCGATCTACGCCGAGATAACCGAGGCGCGCGCGCCCGAGCGGCGCATGAGCGTGCAGCAGATGACCGAGCGCACGATCGCCGACCTGCGGGCGGTTGGCGTTGTCGACGCCGGCGACGCAATCGAGCCGAAGGGCTGCCTGACGCTCGACCCGGCCTACCCGATCTATACCCTGACGCACGCCGACGATGTCGCGCTGATCCACCGCTACCTCGAGCAGCACGGCATCTACCCGGCCGGGCGCTTCGCCGACTGGCGCTACTTTAATATCGACCACACCATCCTCAGCGCGAAGGCCGTGGTCGAGAAGCTGAGCGCCGGGCGCGGCCTGGAGGTGGCGGCATGATCGCGCGCATCGCCGTGGTGCTGCCGGCCTACAACGAGGCCAGCCTGATCGGGCCGGCGCTGCAGGCGCTGCGCGCTCAGACGCTCGCACCCGCCGAGCTGATCGTGGTAGACAACGGCAGCACCGACGCGACGGCGCTGATCGCGCGGCGACTGGCCAGCCGGGTGATCCACGAGCCAGCGCGCGGCTGCGTCAACGCGCGCCAGCGCGGCTTCGCGGCC
>CALLYN010000818.1 GCA_937858455.1 uncultured Kouleothrix sp. | reverse complement strand
CACGGTACGCAGCCGCGACGGCCTGTGGAACCCGGTGCGCGAGGGTGTGGCGATGAAACTCCTGTGGCAGGGCGCACGCGGCAATTCGGTGCTGATCCGCCTCGCCGCCAACGCCCGGCTGCCGGTCCATCGCCATCGCTGGGCCGAGGAAGGCATCGTCCTCGACGGCGACCTGTATCTGGGCGAACAGGCTCTGCATCCCGGCGACTTCCATCTGTCCATGCCCGGCAGCCGCCACGACCACATCACCTCCCGCGGTGGCGGCGTGGCCTATCTGGGCGGCACGTCCCTTGGCGACCGGGGTGGCGTCCTGATGGAACTCCTCGGCGGCCTGCTGCCCCATCGCGGTTCGCCGCCGCTGACCCGGACCCTTGCCGACAACCGCTGGCGGGAAACGGCGCCGGGGGTTGAGGAATGCGTGCTGCGCAACGACGCCTCGGCGACGACGCGGCTGATCCGCCTCGCACCGGGCTGCACGCTGGCGGCGGCGGCGATGCACGGCGACGAGGAACGTCTGGTGGTGGACGGCGACGCCTACTTCGGCGACATGCTGCTCCAGGCCGGCGACTTCCAGGTTCCCGCCGCAGAGGCCCGTCCCTGCGCCATCGAGAGCGACGGCGGCGCCCTGCTTCTGCTGCGGCGTGCCGAGCGCTGCGCTCTGGCGCTTGGCGATGGCTACGCGCTCGACGCCACCGGGCCGCTGTGCTCGGTCTTTGCGCACATTGCCGCCGGCGCGGTCGAGGCGCCGCTGGCCTGGCATGCGCTGGCGCCGCTGCCCCCAGCCGAGCTGTGGGAAGATGACCTGGCCGCTGCCGTTGTGCCTGGCCCGCAGCCGCGCGGCGCGTACCTTGAATCGATGTTTGACGCACTCGACCGCCTGGCCGCGACGGTCGACCTGACGCACTTCGCGGCGACGCACGCGCACCTGCTGGCCTGGATCGATCGCTACGGCGCCAGCCTGCCGGTGCATCAGGGCGACATCGCATTCTGCGATCATGCGCGGCTGACTGCGGCGGTGGCAGCCTGCCTGGCGCATATGCCCGATCCTGGCACGGCCGAGCCTTTCTGCCTGCTGGCTGGCACGCTCGTGGGCGCACGCGAGTACTGCCTGGCGGTGGCGCATCAGCACGCCGACCTGGCGCGCCTGCACGGCCGATCGCTGTATCTGCGCGCGCTGCGCGAGGCGCTCGGCCACGCGCTGGCCGAGCGCCTGGAGCTGCCGTACGGCAATGTCGTGAGCTGGGATGCCGGCCGATTGTACGTGCTGGCGCCGAATACGCCCGCGACCAACGCGGCCCTGGCTGCGTTCGCGGGCGAGATCGACCTGTGGCTGCACGGCGCTAGCGCCGGCGCGCTTGCGTTTGCTCTGGCGCGGCAGGATCTGGGCGAGGCGCAGTTTCAGCCCAGTGCGCGCGGCCAGGCTGGCTTCGGCCAGGTGATCGAAAAGCTGCACGCCGCGCTCGAGCGCGCGATTGGCCGGCCGGGGTGCGGCGCGCTGATCGGTGGCGAGGGCTGGCGCGAAGATGCGTTTGTGTTTCGCGAGCGCAGCTTCGCCAGGCGCGCGCCATGCGCGGCGTGTGGCCGGCTGCCCGCCAGCCAGGCGGCCAAGCTGTGCCCCCAGTGCGCGCGCGATGAGCGCCTGGGCGGCGAGGCGCTGCGCGCGCGCTACCTGGCATTCTACAATCGCGAGGTTCGCGATGCCGCCGAGCTTATGCCAGGCCGCGCGTTTCGGCCGCTGCCGGCGATCGAAGCGCATGCATTGGGCCAGCCATACCTCGTGGTGAAGCTCGACGACCCGAGCATCGACGAGCTCGCCGCGCTACCCGGCACATTTTGCTACAGCGCCGGCCGCGTGCCAGTTGGCGACGACGGGGCTACGCTGCGCCTGGCCGATATCGCCAGGCAGGCGCAGGGCCACGCGCTGCTTGGCTACGTGCAGCTTGCGATCGACGGTGCCGGCGCGCTGCCGGGGCGGCTGCGCCGCGACAGCGCCGTGCACGTGCTGGCGCTGCAGCGCGAGCTCGAGCTGTTCCGCGCGGCAGGGCCGCGGCGCCTGCTTGCCACAGCGGGCTACGCGCCGTTCGCGGCGCTGGATCTGGGCGACAGCGTGTTGCTGGCAGGGCCGTGGAGCCAGGCCGCCCCGCTGGCAATCGATCTGCGCGCCTCGCTCGGCCGCCGTACTGGGCAGCATCCCGGTATAAGCTGCTCGGCCGGGGTGCTGTTCAGCCGGCCCGGCTACCCGCCGGCGCGCGCGGCGGCTGTGGCTGCGGCAGGCGCCAGCATGGGCGATCGGCTGGCGCTGCTGGGCGAAACGCTGCCCTGGCCGGTGGCGATGGGCGTGCTCGACGAGATTGCCCGCCTGCACCAGCACGGCCAGACGCTTAGCGCCCAGCTGCTGCGCGACCTGGCCGAGTACGGGCGGCTTCAGAGGCTCTGGCGCGAAGAGCAGCGCGTCGAGGGGCTGCGCTACAAAGCCATGTTTGTGTATAGCATCAGCCAGGCGCTGCGGCGCGGCGATGCCGAGATCTACCAGTGGGCCGACGAACTGATCCAATCGCTTCACGGCCAGAGCGACAGCCCGGCTATGCGCTACCTCGGGCCGATCGCCACCTACCTGCTGCTGCTGCGGCGCGAAGAATGACGCGGTGCGGCGCTCATGAAGGAGATTGCCATGACCAGTGAACGAGAACAGGGCACAGTGAAAATGTATAACCCTGATCGCGGCTTTGGATTCATCGATCGGCGCGCGGGCGAAGATGTTTTCGTGTCGCGCACGTCGGTCGAGCGGGCCGGCCTGGGCCTGCTGGTGCAGGGCGAGCCGATCAGCTTCACGATACGCCGCACCGAGCGTGGCCTCCAGGCCGAGAACCTCCAGCGGCCCGGCGAGGCGCAGGCTGGCGTGCTGAGCGAGCGCGCCGTGGGCCAGGCGCAGCCGCCTGCCCGCGAAGCC
Source organism: uncultured Kouleothrix sp. (assembly GCA_937858455.1). GTDB lineage: Bacteria > Chloroflexota > Chloroflexia > Chloroflexales > Roseiflexaceae > Kouleothrix. Next base: position 4,626 of record CALLYN010000818.1, on the reverse strand, counting down.
TTTGCGCCCTCGCGCTTCGACGACAGCTACCTGCGCGATGGCTATTTCGAGATCCGCGATGGCCGGCGCTCGATCCGGCCCGAGCTGCTCGACAGCCTGGCGATCGGCGTAGCTCGTACGCTCGGCATGGCCGGCGTGAAGGGCTTGCAGCTGCGCCGGGCACTCAGCCGGATACACGGCATCTACGCGCGCTATGCCCGCGACCATAGCTGCCCGGCGCTGGTGGCCGATATCTACAGCTTCAAGCGCGACATCGCCTACCAGGTGGGCCGCAAAGCCGCGCCCGAGCCATTCCAGCAGTTCATCAACCGGAACATCGAGCTGTCGGTGGCCGACCCCGAGAGCTTTCAGAATGGCTTTATTCCGCATTTCGAGAGCGTATTCGCCTACTTTGTGTACTACTTTCGCGATCAATAAGCCCGCGCGGTAAGCCGAAAGGAGCCAGCCCAATGGCCAGTACTCTGGCGCGATACCGAACGATCAGCGGCACGATCTACTGCGAAACCGGCCTGCGCATCGGCGGGTCGAATGAGCATATCGAGATCGGTGGCCTCGAAAATACGATCATTCGCCACCCGATCAGCGATGAGCCGTACATCCCCGGCTCGTCGCTCAAAGGCAAGCTGCGCTCGCTGCTCGAGTACCGTCACGATCGGCGCGACAGCCGCAACCAGCCCAAGGGCCAGACCGCGCGCGACGACGGCGAGCCATGCCAGTGCGGCCGCTGCATGATCTGCCGGGTGTTTGGGCCGCACAAGAATCCGCGCCACGAGCAAGGCCCCACCCGCGCGCTGTTTCGCGACGCGCAGCTGACGAGCCAGGCGCGCCAGCAGCTGCAAGACGCGCGCGCCAGCAAGGGCCTGTTTTTCACCGAGGTGAAGACTGAGAATATGATCACGCGCACCACCGGCGTGGCCTCCAGCCCGCGCGTGCAAGAGCGGGTGCCGGCCGGAACCACCTTTCTGTTCACGATCGCGGTGCGGATCTTTCACGACGACGACGAGACGGCGATCATCGGGCTGCTCGAAGAGGGGCTGAAGCTGCTCGAGCAAGATTACCTTGGCGCATCGGGCAGCCGCGGCTACGGCCAGGTGCGTCTCGATTATACAGTCACATGAACACCTTTCGGGCTCGAATCCGGCCGCGCTCGGCAGCGCGTACACCCTGGTTGGCCGATACGCTGTTCGGCCAGCTGTGCTGGCAGGTGCGCTACGATCAGGGCGAGGCTGGCCTGGCCGAGCTGCTGGCGCACTACCGTGCCGGCGCGCCGCCGCTGCTGTTCTCCGATGGCTTCCCGGTGGGCTGGCTGCCCGGCCCGATTGGTTTTGGCGCGCCCTCGCTGGTGCGCGAGGCGGCTTTCGAGGCGCTGCGCCGGGGCGAGCGAGTGGCCGCGTTTGAAAAGCCGGCGTTTGCGCAGGGCCGTGTAGTGCTGAAGGGCAGCGCCAGCCGGCTGAACGGCGCCTGGCCCGGCGACGCGCCCGCCAGCCAGGGCTATCGCGTCGAAGAGCTGGCGCTCGCCGAGCCGCAGCTCGATGGCCGGCAGGGCCTTGATATCTGCCTGTATGTGCGCGCCGCCGATAGCGCCTGGGCCACGCGCGCGCGCGGCTGGCTTGAGCAGCTCGCGCTTGGCGGGTATGGCGCGGGCAAATCGGCCGGCTACGGCCAGTTCGAGCTGATTGATTGGGAGGCCTGGCCCGGCTTCGACGAGGCCCCGCCGCGAGCAAACAGCTTTATTAGCTTGTCGAATTGGGTGCCCGCGCGCCACGATCCCACCGATGGCAGCTATGCGACGCTGGTGAAATACGGCAGGCTCGGCGAGGAGTTGGCGGCCAGCGCGAACCCGTTTAAGCTTCCGCTGCTCATGCTGGCGGCCGGATCGTACTTTCGTGCAACCCCGGCCCGGCCCTGGTATGGCCGCCTGGTCGAGCAGATCGCCGAGCTGCGCGATCTGCCAATTGTGCAGTATGGCTACGCCTTTGCCGTGGCCGCCGCGCTGCCGATACCAGGCACCTGAGGCGAACTAGCCCACACAGCTCGTGCAAACAGCACGACGTACGCGGTCGGCGTTTTTGCCCGCGCAGAGCGTACTTTTCGTGGTGCTGCCGCAGGCCGATTGTGAAAGGAGGCCGCCGATGTAGCGCACGCCACCGTAGCCCCGCCAACAGGGGATTGCCTTGGTACAAGCCAGTACTTGGCGAGTATGTAACCGTTCACATTGCCCCGCCGAAAGGGGACGAGCGCGCCGGCCATGCAGCCGGCGCCCAAGGATGCTCACGATGGTCGAGTCATTTCGCGTCGCGCGCTATCGCTTCGATCTCGAGGCGGTAGACCAGCTGCACCTGCCCGCATACCAGGGCAGTACGTTTCGTGGTGGCTTCGGGCACTCATTCAAGCAGATCGCCTGCTTTCAACTCGATTGGCGCGCCTGTACGCCGTGCGCGCGCGGCAACAGCTGCCCATACGGCTATATCTTCGAGAGTACCGCGCCCGCCGAGGGGCCGCAGTTTCACCACCTCCACGAGATCGCGCCCCCGTTTGTGATCGAGGCGCCATCCGGCGCGCCGCGCGTGTACCGCGCGGGCGATCGGCTTGGCTTCGAGCTGGTGCTGGTTGGCCGGGCGATCGGCTACCTGCCGTATTTTCTGCTGGCCTTCCAGGAGCTTGGGCGCACCGGGATCGGCCATCCCGCCGGCCGCTATGCGCTCCAGCGCATCAGCGCCCTGCACCCGTGGAGCGGCGAGCAGTCGCTCGTCTACGATGGCGTGGATGTGCGGCTGGGTGGCCCCGACCTGAGCGTCAGCTGGGCCGAGGCTGCGGCACAAGCCGCTCTTCTGCCCGACGACGCGCTGACACTGCGCTTTCTCACGCCCACCCGCCTGAAGTACCAGCAGGCATTTGTGGCGCAGCCGCCGTTCCACGTGCTGCTGCGCGCGCTGCTGCGCCGGATCTCTACCCTGGCGCAGTTTCACTGCGGCGCTGCCTGGCCAGGCGACCCGCGCGCGCTGATCGCCGCCGCCGAGCGGGTCGAGATGAGTGGCGCGAGCCTGGCGTGGGTCGATTGGGGTCGCTACTCCGGGCGCCAGCACCAGCGTGTCGAGCTTGGGGGCTTTGTTGGCGAGATATCCTATTGCGGCGAGCTTGCGCCATTTCGCGAGTTTCTGCTTCTCGGCGCGCTGGTTCACGTCGGCAAGGCCGCCGTGTTCGGCCACGGGCGCTACCAGCTTATCTCCTCATAAGATCCGCATCTGAGCACGTTCTTGCTGTGATGCCCTGCCCGGCGAAGCTGGGCAGGGCATCATAGCAAATTTGGGTGATTTCGTAGACAGTGCAACGCAATCTATACGTGATCAGGCGAACAGCGCATCACAGCAAGAAAGCGGGCAAGCGGAGCCGGTATCAGAGCACCCCGACATTGCTGTGATCGCCCAGCACCATCCGGTAGGCGCGTGGCTTAAACGGCGAGCGATGCACCTCGACATGGCGGCCGATCAGGCTATCTTCGAGCCGGTTGGGCAGATCGAGAATGGTGCTATGCTCCAGTACAATCGAGTGCTCGATCTCGCTGCTCTCAATTGTGCAGTGGTGATATACCGAGGTGAACGGCCCAACGTACGCATTCACGATGCGCGTATGCTCGCCGATGATCGCGGGGCCGCGAATGGTGCTGTTGATGATCTCGGCGCCTTTCTCGATGATGACCTTGCCGATGATCTGCGAATCGCGGTCGACATAACCCTCGTTTGCGGCGGCCATTTCTTCGAGGATCAGCCGGTTGGCTTCGAGCATATCGTCTTTTTTGCCAGTGTCGATCCACCAGCCCTCGTGGATATAGGGGTAGACGTTCTTGTCATGCTCCACGAGCCACTGGATCGCGTCGGTGATCTCGAGCTCGCCGCGCCACGAGGGCTTGATTGTGTCGACGGCCTGCCAGATACTTGGGTCGAACAGGTAGATGCCTACCAGCGCCAGGTCGGAGCGCGGCGTGCGCGGCTTCTCGGTGAGCCGGATGATCCGGCCGCGCTCGTCGAGCTCGGCTACACCATACTGCTGCGGGTTTGTAACCTGCTTGAGCACGATCTGGGCATTGTACTCACTTTTGCCGAACTGCTCGATCAGCGACGATATACCGCCCTGGATGCAGTTATCGCCGAGGAACATCACAAAGCGCTCGTCGCCAATGAAGTCGCGCGAGATCTTCACCGCGTGCGCCAGCCCGAGCGGCGCGTCCTGCGGGATGTACTCGATCCTCACGCCAAAGCGCTTGCCATCGCCCACGGCGGCGCGCACTTCCGGGCCAGTATCGCCAATAACAATACCGATCTCGTCGATACCAGCATCGCGGATCGCCTCGATCACGCGAAACAGCACCGGCTTATTCGCAACTGGCACCAGCTGCTTGGCGCTCGTATAGGTGATCGGCCGCAGGCGCGTGCCTTTGCCGCCGCTGAGAACTAAGCCTTTCATCACACTTCCTTATGTTCACGGTTTGTCGAAGCGCCTGATTATAGCACTACCTGCGCGCGTCAATAACACAAGTTACGCGGTGTCCTCTCGCGTGGGAGGCTTGGAGGGCGCAAGCCCTCCAAGATCATTCTTTTTGGCTGGTCGCGGCCACCGCAGTGGCCG
>CALLYN010000817.1 GCA_937858455.1 uncultured Kouleothrix sp. | reverse complement strand
CCGCCAGAAGGGAAGTGCGAGGGGCAAAGCCCCTCGCGCACCCCCTTTTCAAACAGGCTCTAAGATCAATTCACAGCATTGTATGGATTTAAGCGCTTTCCATAACCAGTTTCGCGATGAGACGCTCGAAAATGTGCGCGTGCTCAACGAGGGCTTGCTGGCGATCGAAACGATCGAGCTCGGCGCCGCCGAGCGCCGCCAGTGGCTCGACGCGATTTTCCGCGCCATGCACACTATTAAAGGCTCGGCGCGCCTGCTTGGCTTCGAGCCGATCGGCCGTCTCGCCCATACCTGCGAGCATATTCTTGGCGCCGTGCGCGAAGGCCGCCGCGAGCTCGACCGTGCGCTCGCCGACGATCTGCTGCGCGGCGGCGACGCAATCCTCGAGCTGACAAGCGCCAGTATCGAGGGCCGCGCGCCCACGATCGATGTCGAAAGCCTCACGCTCACGCTCGGCCGCAGTAACCGCAGCCCAGCCTCGCCCGCCGCCGATCCTCCGGCCGCAGCGCCCGAGCCTGCCACCGCCCCGCCCGCCCGCCCTCAGCGTTCGGCTGCGCGCCAGACCATTCGCGTGCGCGTCGATCGGCTCGACCGGCTGCTGAACCTGACGGGCGAGCTGGCGGTAGGCCGCCAGACCCAGGCGGCCCACCTGCATACCCTCGACGAGCTGACCGGCCTGGTGGCGCAGCAGGAGCGCGCCCTGCTGGCGCTCGAGCGCGAGCTGAAGCAGCTGCGCTTCTCGGCCATGCAGCGCGACACGATCGACCGCCACCTGAACAGCGCGCTCAACGCCGGCGACCGCGCCAGCCGGCTGATCCACACCCACGCCGAGCGCTTCGGCCAGCACCTCAACCACACCAACCTGCTGATCGAAGACCTCGAGCAGGAGGTGATGGCCGCGCGGCTTATGCCGATCGCCACCGCCTTCGCCAACCTGCCGCGCGCCGTGCGCGAGCTGGCCTACGAAACCGGCAAAGAGATCAGCCTGGTGCTCACCGGCGAGGCAACCGAGCTCGACCGCAAGATCATCGAGGCGCTGAGCGACCCGCTCGTTCACCTGATTCGCAATGCCGTCGACCATGGCATCGAGCCGCCTGAGGATCGCGAGCGGCTCGGTAAGCCACGCCAGGGAACTATTCAGGTTGAAGCTGAGGCATTCGGCGCGCTTGTGTACGTGCGCATCCGCGACGACGGCTACGGCATGGATACGGCCAGGCTGCGCGAGGCCGCGATACGCAAAAATCTGTATACCCCCGAGCAGGCTGCGGCGCTTACCGAGCAGGAAGTGCTCGATCTCGTGTTCTTGCCGGGCTTCAGCACCGCCCAGATCATCACCGATATCTCCGGCCGTGGCGTGGGCATGGACGTAGTGCGCACCAATATTGTCGAGCTGGGCGGGCAGGTGCAGGTTGAATCGCGGCTGCAGGCCGGCACGACGATCACGCTGATCCTGCCGATCACGTTGATGACCACGCGCGTGCTGCTGGTCGAGGCTGCCGGCCAGCTCTTCGCGCTGCCGGCGTCGGGCTGCCAGGGCAGCACCTGGGTGTATGCCGAGCGCCTGAAGACGATCGAGGGCCGCGCCATGCTCCAGCACGAAGGCCGTATGGCGCCGCTGCTGCGCCTGGCCGACTTGCTGGGGATCGGCGGGGAACGGCCTTTCCCGGCGCACCAGCGCCGGCCGGCAGTGCTGATCGGCGGCCAGCGCGCCCTCGCCGTGCTGGTCGATCGGCTGATCGACGAGCGCGAGGTGGTTGTTAAACCGCTCGGGCCACTGTTCGAGAAGCAGCGCCAGTTCAACGGCGCTGTTCAGCTTGGCAATGGCCGGCTGATCTTGCTGATCAACCCGGTGGCGCTGACCCAGCTCGCCCGCAGCATGGCGGTGAGCGCGCCACCGATCGCGCGCCCCGCGCCGGCTCGACACTCGCGCCTGCTGGTAGCCGACGACTCGTTCACCACCCGCGAGCTGATCCGCTCGATCCTGCAATCGGCCGGGTACCACGTCACCACCGCAGTCGATGGCTTCGACGCCCTTGACAAACTGCGGAGCGATACCTACGATCTGGTAGTCAGCGATATTGAAATGCCGCGCGTCGACGGCTTTCAGCTCACCAGCAAAATTCGCACCGACCTTGGCCTGGCCGATCTGCCGGTGATCATCATCACTAGCCTGGCCTCCGAAACCCACCGGCGCCGTGGCCTGGAGGCCGGCGCGCAGGCGTATATCGTCAAAAGCCAGTTCAATCAGCACAGCCTGCTCGAAACTATTCAGCAGCTGCTCGCATAGCCACCCACAATGGTAGATCATGATCCACGCGTGTCTACCCAGCCTTTAAATGGAGCACGACATGGCGGAAAAAATTCTCGTCGTCGACGATAGCAAGCTGGTGACCGATATCGTCAAGATGCGTCTGAGCATGTATGGCTACGAGGTGCGGCTCGCACATAGCGGCGAAGAGGCCCTAGCCCAGATCGCCGACGAAGTACCCGATCTGATGGTGCTGGATGTGCAGATGCCCGGGATCGACGGCTACGAGGTATGCCGGCGCCTGCGTAATAACCCGGCGCTCGACGAGCTGCGTATTATTATGCTAACATCCAGCGACGACAAGCACGCCGCGTTCGAGGCCGGCGTCGACGATTATCTCAACAAAGATATCGATCTGCTTAACCTGCCCAACCGCGTCAAAAATATTCTCGAGATGCACTAAGCCGCCGCGCTTGCCGGCGGGTAGCACCGTTCTACCGCATCGCTACCATCAGCTGTCGGAGCAATGTCTCGCCCGGCATCGCGTCGCCGTCGCTTGGAAATGCTATGAGCCAGCCTATTCGCGTTGTGGTTGTCGATGACTCTGCGCTCGCGCGGAGCATTATCACCGACCTGCTCGAGCGGGACTCGGCGATTCAGGTTGTCGGCAGCGCCGGCGACGGCCGCGCTGCGATTGCGCTCGTGCAAGAGCTGCGGCCCGATATTGTGACCATGGACGTACGCATGCCGGTCATGGATGGCCTGGCCACCACCGAGTATCTGATGGCCTACTGCCCCACGCCCATTCTGGTGCTTACGGCTTCGCTCGCCAGCCACGACGTCGATATTACGTTCAAGATGCTGGGCGCAGGCGCGCTGGAGGTGCTCGAAAAACCTGGCGGCAGCCCGGCCGATCTGGCGCGCGCCGGCCGCGCCCTGAGCCGGCGCATCAAGGTGCTGGCGCGCGTCAAGGTGGTGACGCACCTGCGCGGCCGGCGTAAGCCGCCCAGCGCTACCCTGCCACCTGCGGCCGCGCCGAAGCTGGCTACCCTGCCTAGCGAACCCGCGCCGCCTACCAGCCTTGAGACGCCAGCCTTTCCGCTGATTGTGATCGGCGCGAGCACCGGCGGCCCGCGCGCCGTCAGCCAGGTGCTCGCGGGCTTGCCGCGCGGCCTGGGCGCCGCCGTGCTGGTGGTACAGCACATCGCCGCTGGCTTCAGCGCCGGCCTGGCCGAGTGGCTAGCCCACACCAGCCCGCTGCCGGTGCGGCTGCCCCACGAGGGCTATGCACTGCGCCCAGGCGAAGTACTGGTGGCCCCCGACCAGGCCGACCTGCTGATCGCCGCCGATGGCACAGTTCACCTGAGCGCCAACCCACTGCTCCTCCAGCGCCCATCGATCGATATTTCGATGCAGGCTGCCGCCGCCATGTTCGGCCCGCGCGCGCTCGGCGTGCTGCTCACCGGGATGGGCCGCGATGGCGCCTACGGCCTGCTGGCGATCAAGCGCGCCGGTGGGCATACCATCGCCCAGGACGAAACCACCAGCACGATCTTTGGTATGCCGCGCGCCGCGATCCACCTTGGCGCGGCGTGTGAAGTGCTGCCGGCTACCGAGATCGGCGCGCGCCTCGCCGCGCTCGTGCACGCCATGCAGCCGGCCGAGCGAGGTGCGCGATGAGCCAGCAGCCTAAGCACGCGCCAGCCCGCCAGCACATCGGCCACGGCGCCACACCTACGCCCTGGCTCTCGCCCGAGCAGTTCGCGCATTTTCGCGCGCTGCTGGCCGATTACAGTGGCATATCTATCGACAGCGCGCACCAGCGCGCGCTCGAGCAGGGGCTGGCACAGCGCCTGCAGGCCACTGGCGAAACCCTCGCCACCTACCGTCGCTGGCTTGGCACGCTGGCCGGGCGCGCCGAGCTGCGGCAGCTTTCGGAGCTACTGCTGAACCACGAGACGATGTTCTTCCGCAATGGGCCGCACTTCCGCGCGCTGCGCGACGTGCTGCTGCCCGAGCTGCACCAGCGCAAGCCGCCCGGCGAGCCTCTGCGTATCTGGAGCGCTGGCTGTGCGACCGGTGAAGAAGCCTACTCGCTAGCGATTAGCGCACTTGAAACCCTTGGCCAACCGCCTGCCCGCCCGGTCGAGATCTGGGCTACCGACCTGAGCGAGCCAGCACTGCAGAGCGCGCGCGCCGGGATGTATCGCGGGCGTTCGCTGCAGAATGTACCGCCTGAGCTACTGCAGCGCTACTTCACCCCGCACGATGGCGGTTTCGGCCCCACTCCGGCCGTGCGCGCACTGGTGCGCTTCGCGCAGCTCAATCTGCTCGAGCCATTCCCGGCCGAGGCTCAGAATGTCGACATCATCTTCTGCCAGAATGTCACTATCTACTTCCAGCTGCACACATGCCAGGCGTTGATTGCGCGCTTTTACAGCTGCCTGCCCGACGGCGGCATGCTATTCCTGGGCTTCTCTGAAACGCTCTGGAATGTGTCCGAGCAGTTTGCTACCCGCGAGGTGGCCGGCGCGTATGTATACTGCAAGGGTGCCGCCACGCCGCCCGAGCCGCCGGCTGCGCGCAAGGCCCAGCCAAGGCCGCCGGCCGAAGCACCGAGCGCGCGCCCGCGCCGCGTACCAGCTGTGCCCGTGCCGTCATTCAATCGCCATGCCGGCGCTGCCAAAACCGACCGCGCGCTGCTCGACAGCGGCTACGCGCTGCTGTCGCAGGGCCGCTCCGAAGAGGCGCTCGACCACCTGCGCCAGGTGGCGCCGCAATCGCCGCTGGTGGGCGAGGCGCTGCTGCTGATCGCACGCGGCCACGCCGACCGCGGCGACCTCGACCTGGCGATCGCCGAGGTTCAACGCTCGATCGAGATCGATGCCCTGAATCACGCGGCCTATCTATTGCTTGGTACGATCTATAGCCGCCAGGAACAGTGGCCGGCGGCGATCGAGCAGCTCGAGCGCGCACGCTACCTCGAAGCCGAGTCGGCGCTGGTGTCGTTTCGCCTGGCCGAAGCCTATCGCCAGGCCGGGCGCTTCGAGAAAGCACTGCTCGAATATCGCAATACCCTGCAGAAGCTCGACCGCTACCCGCCCGGCGAGCTACTCGACGGCGTGGCGGTTGGCTGGCTGCGCGAAACCTGCCAGCGGCATCTCGCGCAGATACAAGCCACGAATACACATCCATACGGGGCGTAACGCCCCTTTACTATCTCTAGTAGTAAGTATGCCAAAGCTACGGCGTCAGTCGAATCGGCGCAGCCACGCCAGCCTGTTGGGCCACACCAGCTCGCCCTGGCTGGCGCGCGCCCGCCCGCGCCTAGCGCCCGAGGCCACCGACGCCGCACAGCGCCGCCAGGCCGAGATCGAGCAGGATCTGCGGCTGGCGCGCGATATTCAGCAAGGGCTGCTGCTCGAGGCCGTGCCGCATTTACCTGGCTGGGAGATCAGCGCCATATCGATCCCGGCGCGCGACCTCGGCGGCGACCTATATGATTTCCTGCCGCTGGCCGATGGATGGCACGGTATCATGATCGGCGATGTGTCGGGCAAAGGGCTTCCGGCAGCGCTGCGTATGGCCGTGGCGCGCACGGTGTTCCGCCAGGCCGCCCGCCGCGACGAGGCGCCTGGCCCGACGCTCGCCGCCACCAACGCCGGCATCATCACCGAGATTCCGCAGGGCATGGTCACGATGCTATATGCCAAGCTCAACACGCGCCATGGCGAGCTGCGCATCGCCAATGCCGGGCATAACTACCCGGTGCTGCTCAACGGCCAGGTATCCGAGCTTGAGCTTTCGGGCCTGCCGCTCGGCGTCGACGACGAAAGCGCGTATCGCGAAGCCAGCGCCTGTATCGAGCCGGGCGACATTGTGGTGCTCTACACCGATGGCGTCGTAGAAGCCGGCTCGCCCGATGGCCAGCTCTACAGCTATGCGCGGCTCGAGCAGATGCTGCAGGCGAATGCGCACCTCAAGCCGCGCGCGCTGATGGCCGTGCTGCTGCACGATCTGCGCGCCTGGAACGGCAGCGCGCAGGCCGACGACATCACCATGGTGATCATCCGCCGGCGGCTGGCACGCGCTGGCGACGAGCTGCGTAGCAGCGCCGAAGACGTGCTCGGGCCGGCGCGCGCCGCCGAGCTGTGGGCCGCCGCCGAACTGCCC
>CALLYN010000816.1 GCA_937858455.1 uncultured Kouleothrix sp. | reverse complement strand
GGCGCCCTGGTCGGCCTGGCCGGCGCGATCGAGCTCGGCCCTGAGCTGGGCCAGCGAGCCATTCGCGGCCGCCAGCTCGGCGCGCAGCTTGTCGTTGTCGGCCTGGGCAGTTGCCAGGTTCGCGCTCTGGCGCGCCAGGTCGGCCTTGAGCTGCGCCACCCCGCCGGCAGCGGCCTCGATATCGGCGCGTAGCCGGCCGTTCTGCTCGCGCAGCGCGTCGAGCTCGGCCGAGCCGCTGGCGCGCCGCCGCCAGTACACCCAGTCGATCACCCATTCGGCGATCCAGCCAATCAGCAGACCGATGACGAGCGATGTCCAGTTCATACACTGCTCCTTGTGTCTCACACGATGGCCGCGGCGACCAACCACAGCCCATGGCGGGCATACGAGTGGCTGCCAGCTGCCAGATACGACCGGTATTCGGACTATGCAATACCGTAGCAGCGGGAAGGTCGGCGAGACGAGGCCGAGCCGGGCGCGGGCCGCTGCCGAAGAGTATGACGACGCGCTGCCGAGATGGTCACACGCCGAGCCGGGGCACAGCTGCGAAGGTGGGTGTATACCGCGCGGCACGGCCCTGTGCCGTATTCGCACTATCGGTGGCTGCGGTTGCGCAAGCGGGCCTGGCCGCGCGGCATCGCGCTTCGCCCGAAACAATGCACTCGGCTGCGTGATCTTGGTGAGCGAGGTAGGAGAAAGACGCGCGCCATTATAGTAGAAGTGGCGCGTGCCGGCAAGTGCGCCCGCGCCACAACCACGGCTCGTGCAAAGTCTTTCGACCCCTCCCCTCTTCTGTCAGGGGAGGGGGCGAGGGGGTGAGGGCTGACGTTGCACCAGCCCTTCCCCAGCAGGCGCTGGGCTTGACAAGCCGCCGGCCTGCATGTATACTTATTGTATATTTAACACTAAAAGGAGCGAGTGAATGAGCGAGAATGCCGAGAGCTACGATCCCTCACGCTACGAGCGCCCGTCGGTGACGGTCGACGTCGTGATTTTCACCTTGCAGGATCGCGAGCTGCACGTGCTGATGGTGCAGCGCAAGCACTGGCCCTACGAAGGCCGTTGGGCGCTGCCCGGCGGTTTCATCAACATGGACGAATCGCTCGAGCAGGCCGCGCGCCGCGAGCTGGAAGAAGAAACCGGCGTGCGCGACATCTACCTCGAGCAGCTGTATACCTTCGGCGAGCCCGGCCGCGACCCGCGCACGCGCGTGATCAGCATCGCCTACATCGCGCTGGTGAGCGCCGACAAGCAAACGCTGCGCGTGTCGGACGAAAGCACCGACGTGCGCTGGTTCGCCATCAGCCAGCTGCCCGGCCCGCTCGCCTTCGACCACGACACCATCCTGGCAGCCGCGCTCGACCGGCTGCGCTCGAAGCTCGAGTACACCACGCTGGCGTTTCAGCTGCTGCCCGAGGTATTTTCGATCCTCGAGCTGAAGCACATCTACGAGCAAATCCTCGGCGAGAAGCTCGACAAAGGCAACTTCTACCGCAAGATCAAAGACGCCAAAGTGCTCGAAGACACCGGCATTCGCCGCGAAGGCCGCGGCCGGCCGACCTCGCTGTACCGCTTTCGCCGCAACCGCGGCGACGAGCAGTTCGTGTTTCGCTGGCGCGAGGCCCGCGTCGACGACGCCGAGGGCTAGCATGCAGCGCGCGAGCCACGGCATGATCCTGGGCAAGTTCATGCCGCTGACCAAAGGCCACTGCCACCTGATCGAAACCGGCCTGCGCATGGTCGATCAGCTCACGGTGCTGGTGTGCACGCTGCGGCGCGAGCCGATCGACGGCGCGCTGCGCTACGGCTGGGTGCGCGGCAGCTTCCCAGCCGCGCGGGTGGTGCACGTCACCGACGAAGTTCCCTCGTACCCGCACGAGCACCCCGACTTCTGGCCGATCTGGCGCGAGCTGATCGGCCGGTATGCGCCGAACGTCGATGTCGTGTTCACTTCCGAAACCTACGGCGACCGGCTGGCGGCCGAGCTAGGGGCGCGCCACGTGCTGGTCGATCTGGAGCGGCGGGTGGTGCCGATCTCGGCCACGCAGGTGCGCGCCGACCCGCTGGCCCACTGGGAGTACATTCCCGAATGCGTGCGCCCGTACTTTGCCGAGCGCGCGAAAGGAGCACCATGACGCCACTCGGCATACACTGGCCGCTTCTACTGACCCAGCTCGCCAACCTGGCGCTGATCGCGGCCTGGCTCGGGCTGGGCGCGCTGGCGCTGCGGCTGGTACGCCGCAGCGATCTGCCGCCGTCGGCGCGGGCGATCTGGGTCGCGCTGATCATTCTGCTGCCGCTGGTCGGCGCGCTGGCGTGCCTGATCGCCCGGCCGCGCGCCTCGGCGAGCACTCACCGCTGACACAAGGAACACCTATGCCGATACAGATCGCCATCGCCCAACTGCGCCCGAAAAAAGGCGATTACGACGCGAATATCGCCCGGCTTGGCGCGATCTTCGCGCAGCTGGCCGCGCTCGATCCGCAGCCCGATGTGCTGGTGCTGCCCGAAACATTTCTCAGTGGCTACTTCCTCGAGGGTGGCGTGCGCGAGGTTGCCCGCCCGGCCGGCCAGGTATACGCCGACATAAACCAGCGCTACCTGGCGGCGAGCGGCCCCGCAGCCCGGCCGCTCGACATTGCGGTGGGCTTCTACGAGCGCTACCGCGACCGGTTCTATAACTCCGCTCTGTATGCGACGCTCGGCTCTGCAGATGCAAGCCAAAAGACGCAAGACCAGGCATCGGCGATTGGGGAAGCAGCCTTTGGTCATCCGTCGTTAGTTCTTCGCCCCGGCATCCGCCACGTGCACCGAAAAGTGTTCCTGCCGACCTACGGCGTATTCGACGAGGCGCGCTTTGTCGAGGCCGGGCGCCAGGTGCTGGCCTTCGACACGCGCTTCGGCCGCGCGGCGCTGCTGATCTGCGAAGACGCCTGGCACAGCATCAGCGGCACCGTGGCCGCGCTCGACGGCGCCCAGGTAGTGTATGTGGTCAGCGCGTCGCCGGCGCGCGGCATCGCCACCCCCCGGCCGGCGAACGTCGAGCATTGGGACGAGCTGCTCTACCGCATCGCCGACGAGCACGGCGTGTTTGGCGTGCTGGCGCAGCTGGTGGGCTTCGAGGGCGGCAAAGGCTTTCCCGGCGGCTCGCTGGCGATCGGGCCGCGCGGCAACTTCCTCGTGCGCGGGCCGCTGTGGGACGAAGCGCTGGTCACCGCGACGCTCGACCTGGCCGAGCTGCCGATCGCCCGCGCCGACCAGCCGCTGCTGGCCGACCTCGAGACCATGCTGCCGCATTTGCAGAATGAGCTGGCGCGCACCCAGCGTGGCGAGGCGGGCCTGGTGCGCTGGGATGCGCCGCACCCGCAGCGCGGGCCAACCAGCCAAGCAGGCGGCGAGAGCGAGCGTGCTACCGGGCCTACTGCCTCGCCATCTGCCTGCCTCCCGGTCGTCGCCGCTGCGAAGTTCGACCCGAGCGCCGACTTCCTGCGCATCGACGCGGCGGCGGTGCGGCGCTGGCTGGTGGCGTTTCTGCGCGACGAAGTGGCGCGCCGGCGCGGCTTCGCCGACGTAGTGGTCGGGCTGTCGGGCGGGGTCGACTCGGCGCTGGTGACGTACCTGTGCGCCGAGGCGTTTGGCGCCGAGCACGTGCTGGCGCTGCGCATGCCCTACCGCACCTCGAGCCGCGAAAGCCTCGAGCACGCCCAGCTGTGCATCGACGCGCTGGGCGTGCGCAGCCTGACGCTCGACATCAGCGACGCGGTCGACGGCTACGCCAGGCTCGACCCGACGATCGACGGGCGGCGCAAGGGCAATATCATGGCCCGCACCCGCATGATCGCGCTGTTCGACCAATCGCAGCGGCTTGGCTGCATCCCGGTAGGCACCGGCAACAAGACCGAGCGGCTGTTTGGCTACTACACCTGGCACGCCGACGACTCGCCGCCGGTGAACCCGCTCGGCGACCTGTTCAAAAGCCAGGTGTGGCAGCTGGCACGCCACGTCGGCGTGCCCGACGTGATCGTCGCGAAGCCGGCCTCGGCCGACCTGATCGTCGGGCAGACCGACGAGGCCGATTTTGGCATCAGCTACCCGCTGGCCGACCAGATCCTGCATTTCTTGCTCGCGGGCTACAACCCCGCCGGCATCGCGGCGCTGGGCTTCCGCCCCGACGACGTGGCACTGGTGAAGCGCCGGCTCGACAGCACCCACTGGAAACGCCACCTGCCCAGCACCGCCATGCTCAGCGCCACCGCGATCGGCGAGTACTATTTGCGCCCGCTCGACTACTAATACGCTGTTCGCTTGATCACGTATAGATAGTGTTGCACTACGTGGCGAAGCCACGTAGTGCAACACTATAAGAATAGGAGTTACGCACTCGCGTGATTCGGCTTCCTCACGGTACGCGACTGAGCCTGCGGCAGCATGGTACCTGTTCATCTTCTGTGTGCGGTTTTTCCGCGCTCTGCGCGGAAAAAGGACACGATATGGAGCATAGTACCGCTCTGCCGAAGGCTGAGCGCGCCAACTGCGTTTGTCCTAAAGAAATTTGGGGGTGGCAAAGGCGCCCCCAAACCCCCACCAAACAGAGAAGTCGTAGAAAGTGACATCTTGACACTATCGAAAAAGTATGCTAGAATAGTGCCAAGTTAACACTAACAAATCCTTGCGATAGACAACCGGATATCGTACGGCGCCCATTGGCAGAGGCGATCGACGCCCAGGAGCACACCCATGAACACAATCAACCTAACCGATACCAGCCGGCCGTTTCTCGCCTACCTCGAAGATTGGTATCGCCAGCTCCCGCCAGCCGCGCTGGCCGATATCGTCGGCGGCGCGCCCGAGCGCGTGGCGCTGATCTCGATCGACGTGATCAACGGCTTTTGTGTCGAGGGGCCACTGGCCAGCGCGCGCGTCGGGCGGGTGGCCCAGCCGGTGGCCGCGCTGTTCCGCCAGGCGTACGCGCTGGGCGTGCGCCACTTCGCGCTGACGCAGGACACGCACGCGCCCGACGCGCCCGAGTTTGGCTCGTACCCGCCGCACTGCCTGCGCGGCACCGCCGAAAGCCAGGCGGTCGACGAGCTGCGCGAGCTGCCGTTCTACAGCGAGATCGCGATCTTCCCCAAGAACTCGATCAACTCGCACTTCGGCACCGGCCTGGGCGCATGGCTGCGCGCCAACCCGCAGCTCGACCGGTTCGTGGTGGTCGGCGACTGCTCGGACCTGTGCGCATACCAGGCGGCAATGCACCTGCGGCTCGAAGCCGGCGCGGCCAACCAGCACCGCCGCGTGATCGTGCCGGCCGACGCGGTCGAAACCTTCGACACGCCGGTCGAGGTCGCGCGCGCGCTCGGCATCCGCGCGCACGACGGCGACCTGCACCACGTGCTGTTTCTGCACCACATGGCCATGAATGGCGTCGAAGTGGTGGCGACGCTGAGTGAATAGCGAGTAAATCATGCAGCAGCTACGCGCACTCCTGGTAGGCGCCGGCGGAATGGGCCGCGCCTGGGCCAAGAACCTGGCGGCCAGCGCCGACGCCCGGCTGGCCGGCTGGGTCGATATTCGCCCCGACGCGGCGGCACAGGCCGCCAGCGACCTGGGGCTGGCGGGCATCTACACTGGCGCCGAGCTCGACCGCGCGCTGGCCGAGCTGCGGCCCGACTTCGTGGTGGACGTGACGGTGCCCGAGGCACACCACGACGTGACGCTCGCGGCGCTGGCGGCCGGCGTGCCGGTGCTCGGCGAAAAGCCCATGGCCGACACCATGGACCGCGCCCGCGCCATGGTCGCCGCCGCCGAGCGCGCCGGGCTGCTGTATATGGTGAGCCAGAGCCGCCGCTACGACGCCCGGCTGGCCGCGCTGCGCCGCCTGATCGCCGAGCAGATCGGCACGCCCGGCATGCTCACCGCCGACTTCTTTATCGGCGCGCACTTTGGCGGCTTCCGCGACGCCATGCCCAGCCCGCTGCTGCTCGACATGGCCATCCACACCTTCGACGCGGCGCGCTACCTCAGCGGCGCCGACCCGCTGGCGGTGTACTGCGACGAGTTCAACCCGCCCTGGAGCTGGTACGCCGGTAATGCCTGCGCCAGCGCGATCTTCGAGATGACCGGCGGCATGCGCTATATCTACCGCGGCAGCTGGTGCGCCGATGGCCACCCGACCTCGTGGGAGGCCGAGTGGCGCGCGGTTGGGCCGCGCGGCAGCGCCACCTGGGATGGCCACGGCGCGCCGGTCGCCGAGGTGCTGGCC